>NZ_JAOEDV010000049.1:0-33923 GCF_029837545.1 Stenotrophomonas sp. GD04024
GGGTTTACGGCGTCCCCCGTAACCGGACCCACCCTGCCATCCCGCGGAATGCATGCTGTTGCTTTTGCCGTTGCCGTTGAAGTTGATTCGGCGGGTGCAGGGCCGCAGGCCCTGCACGCAGAACTCAACTACGCATGCCCACGCCACGGCGCAGCAGCCACAGCGCCAGCGCCGTCAGCACCACCACGAAACCGATCATCAGCCCGTAGGCCATCGGCAGAGGAACGTCGCTGCTGCCCAGCAGGCCATAGCGGAACGCATTGACCATGTAGAAGATCGGGTTCGCGTGCGTGGCCGCCTCGGCCCAGCCCGGCAGCAGTTTCACCGAATAGAACACGCCGCCCAGATAGGTCAGCGGGGTCAGGATGAAGGTCGGCACGATCGCCACGTCATCGAACTTCTTCGCGTACACCGCGTTGATGAAGCCGGCCAGCGAGAAGATCGTCGCGCCCAGGATCACCGTGGTCAGCATCACGATCGGGTGCGGGATGCGCACCGGGGTGAAGAACATCGCGATGATCAGCACGATCACGCCCACCATCAGGCCGCGCAGCACGGCACCGGCTACGTAACCCCACAGGATCACCCAGTTCGGCATCGGGCTGACCAGCAGTTCCTCCACGTGGCGGCCGAACTTGGCGCCGAAGAACGAGGAGCTGATGTTGCCGTAGCTGTTCTGGATCACGCTCATCATCACCAGGCCCGGCACGATGAACTGCATGTAGGTGTAGCCGCCCATGTCACCCACGCGCGACCCGATCAGGTTGCCGAAGATCAGGAAGTACAGGGTCATGGTGATCGCCGGCGGCACCAGGGTCTGGCCCCAGATGCGCATGATGCGGGCGACTTCGCGGCGCACGATGGTCATCAGCGCGACGCGGTTGCGCTGGCCGTCGGTCAGCTCGGTGGTGCTCATGCGGAGGTCTCCAGGTTGCCGGTGAGGCGCACGAACAGCTCCTCCAGGCGGTTGCTCTTGGTACGCATCGACCGCACGCGGATGCCGGCCTCGTTGAGCGTGGCGAACACACGGTTGAGGTCCATCGCGCGCGGCATGTCGATGTCCAGCGTATGCGGGTCCGGTGCGGTCAGGGTCGCGCCCTCGATCACCGGAAGCTGCGCGGGCAGCTCACCGTCGATGTCCAGCAGGAAGCCTTCCACGTCCAGTTTGGCCAGCAGGGCGCGCATCGGGCCCTGCTCGACGATCTGGCCGTGGTTGATGATCGCCAGGTGGCGGCACAGGTACTCGGCTTCTTCCAGGTAATGCGTGGTGAGGATGATCGTGGTGCCGGCCGCGTTGATCTCCTTGAGCACGCGCCACATGTCGCGGCGGATCTCGATGTCCACGCCGGCGGTCGGCTCGTCCAGGATCAGCAGGCGCGGGCGGGTCATCATCGCGCGCGCGATCATCAGCCGGCGCTTCATGCCGCCGGACAGCGTACGGCTCATCACCTGGGCCTTCTCCCACAGGTGGGCCCGCTTCAGCTCCTCTTCGGCGCGCTGCTCCGCCTCCTCGCGCGGCACGCCATAGAAGCCGGCGTAGTTCACCAGGATGTCGAAGGGCTTCTCGAACAGGTTGAAGTTGATCTCCTGCGGCACCAGCCCGATCAGGCGCATGGTGGCGCTGCGGTTGCGCACCAGGTCGCTGCCGAACACCTCCACCTGGCCCTCGCTGAGGTTGACCAGGGAACTGATGATGCCGATCAGGGTCGACTTGCCGGCGCCGTTGGGGCCGAGCAGGGCGAAGAAGTCGCCCGGGGCCACTTCCAGGGAAACCCCCTTCAGGGCCTGGGTGCCGTTGTCGTAGGTCTTGCGCAGGTCGCGCACGCGCAGGGCGGGCGCCATATCGTTCTGGGATGCCAAGCTCGAAGCCTTCGCGCCCATGGGCTGGCGCTGGAGAGGGGGCGGGGAGGGGCTATTATAGAAGACCCCGAGGGCTTGCCCCGGCTACACACTGTCCCGAAAAGTCGTGCCTGTTCAATTCCCCCTCAAGCTGGTCGGCCGCCGCATGCTGGCCCCGACCGTCGGCCACTACCAGTTCGTGCGTGATGACGGACAGCCGCTGGATTTCCAGCCGGGCCAGTTCATCCAGGTCCATTTCAGCTACGCCGACGGCACCGAGACCAAGCGCAGCTACTCACTGGCGACCATCCACGACCACGCGCTGGGCCCGGGCGAGGCGGTGGATATCGCGGTCAGTTTCGTGCCTGGCGGTGCCGCCACGGCCCTGTTCGAGGCGCTGGAGCACGGTGGCCAGGTCAGCGCGTCCGGCCCCTACGGCCGCTTCTGCCTGAATCCCGGTGACCACAACGGCCGCTACCTGCTGATCGCCACCGGCACCGGCGTCACCCCGTACCGCTCGATGCTGCCGCTGCTGGAAATGGCCATGGCCGAGCGCGGCGTGCAGATCGTGCTGCTGCAGGGCGCGCGCAGCCCGGGCGAACTGCTGTACAGCGAAGATTTCTACAGCTTCGCCGAAAAGCACCCGAACTTCCGTTATGTTCCGTGCCTGTCGCGCGAACTGCCGGCCGATCCGCATCCGGACGTGCAGCACGGTTACGTGCAGCAGGCGCTGGCTGGCTTCACCCCGGACCCGGCCACCGACATCGCCTACCTGTGCGGCAACCCGGACATGGTCGATGCCTGTGCCGAGCTGCTCAAGGCCGCCGGCCTGGGCAACCCGCAGATCCGCCGCGAGAAGTACGTCAGCAGCAAGTAAGTAAGGTAGTGCCGGCCGCTGGCCGGCAACCTCATGGCGCCTTGAAATGCCCACCGGAGGCGGCATCACGCCGCCCCCGGTGCCGTGACTCAGTACTCGATCCAGGCATCACGCCAGGCAGAGCCGGTGCCCGGACGGTAGGCCTCGGCATTGATGTTGCACCAGGCGCCTTCCGGGAACGGGCGGCAGGCGTACAGCTTGCCATCGGTGCCCTTCACCACGGTCTGGCCGGGGATGTAGCTGCCAATACCCGCCGGGTACACGAAGTCGTAGTCGCCCGGCGGCGGATCGACCGGATCCGGATCCGGCACCCGGGTATCGAGCTGGAAGCGGTTGCCCGGCTTCAGGTAGACGCGGTTGTCGCTGGCCGAAGCGACCGGGGTGATCACACCGTTCTTCATCACGCCGACGCGGGCGTGCTGCGCGCTGGCGTTGACCTTGCGGGCCAGGGCCAGCGGCCACTGCGTCGCGCCGGTCTGGCCGGCAGCCAGGGTGATTTCCGGGCGTTCGAGGTCGTTGCCGTTGCCATTGAACACGCGCAGGGTCAGGGTCGTGCCCACTTCCAGCGCGCCACGGGCGGTGACCGGGCCGGCGTCCTGCCACTGCGGGGGCGGGGTGACGCCGCCACCGTCTTCAAAGCGCACATCCATGCAGGTGTAGAACGCTTCGGTCGAATCGGAGCGCTGCCAGGTGTTGTAGATCACGTGCTGGCCGCTGCGCTTGGGCAACGGGCAGTCCAGCTTGTAGACGTCGCCGGAAATCGGCACGTTGCCCAGCGTGCAGAACTCCTGCAGGTCGGCCCAGCGCAGCGGGCTGCCCGGTTGCCAGCCTTCGCGGGTGACGAAGAACTTCCAGTCCCGGGTGACGTGGGGTGCCGGCGCCTTGAATTCGAAGGTATAGCGACCGCGCGCGTCGGCACGGATCGGTGAGGTCTGCCAGTCAGTGCGGTTCAGGTCCAGCCCGCGGTACTTGCTGTTGCCACCGCTGCACAGCTCACCATCGGGCACCACGGCCTGGTGGTTGCCATTGGCGTCGGCCTGGTTGATGCCGGCCCAGTCGTAGAACGGCTGCGCGCCCCCGATGGCCTTGGCCGCCGCACAGGCTGGATTGGTCGGGTTTTCGGGGTTGCCCTGGTAACAGGAATAGACGCGGCTGGAGGGTTTGGACATGGTGCCGTGGGCGAACGCGCTGCCTGAAGCGGCTACGCCGGCGATCACGGACAGCGCGAGGACGGCCCGGTGGGACAGATGCATGGAGATCTCCTGTGGGTGGTGGAACCCGGTGAAGTCTCGGTATGCCGGCTGCCTGTATCCATCGGATTACTTTGAAAAAAAAGCTGCGTGATCTCGAGTGGGAACGGCTTCACGCTTGCAAGCCAGTGCGTTTCAAGATTTGCAGGGAACGGTGCTTCGGCACCGTTCCCTGCATCCGGTCTCAGTACGCGATCCACGCATCGCGCCAGGCCGCGCCCACGCCCGGCCGGTACGCCTCGGCATTGACGTTGCACCAGGCGCCTTCCGGGAACGGGCGGCAGGCATACAGCTTGCCGTCGCTGCCCTTCACCACGGTCTGGCCGGGCAGGTAGCTGCCGATGCCGGCGGGGTACACATGATCGAAATCGCCGCCCGGCGAGGGCGTGCCCGGGTCCGGTAGCTGGGTGTCGAGCTGGAAGCGGTTGCCGTTCTTCAGATACACCCGGTTGCCGGTGGCCGACGCAGCGGGTGTGATCACACCGTTGCTGAGCACGCCCACGCGCGCATGCTGCGCGCTGGCATTGACCTTGCGCGCCAGCGCCAATGGCCATTGCGCGGGCGCGGTCTGGCCACTGGCCAGCGTCGCCTCCACGCGCTCCACATCGTTGCCGTTGGCGTTGAACACCCGCAGGGCCAGGGTGGTTCCGACCGGCAGTTCGCCACGTGCGGTCACCGGGCCGGCATCCTGCCATTGCGGCACCGGCGTGGTGCCGCCGCCGTTGCCTTCAAAGCGCACGTCCATGCAGGTGTAGAACGCTTCGGTCGAATCCGAGCGCTGCCAGGTGTTGTAGATCACGTGCTGGCCGCTGCGCTGCGGCAGCGTGCACTGCAGCTTGTAGGTGCCATCGGCCGACAGCGGCGTGTTGCCCAGTGTGCAGAACTCCTGCAGGTCGGCCCAGCGCAGCGGGCTGCCCGGCTGCCAGCCGTCGCGGGTGACGAAGAAGCGCCAGTCACGCGTGGCGTGCGGCGCGGTCGCCTTGAACACGAAGGTGAACTTGCCGTTGGCATCGGGCTGGATCGGCGTGGTCTGCCAGTCGCTGCGGTCCAGATCCAGGCCGCGGAAGGTCGGGTTGTTGCCGCTGCACAGCTTGCCGTCGGGGACCACGGCCTGGTGGTTGCCGTTGGCGTTGGCCTGGTTGATGCCGTTCCAGTCGTAGAACGCCTGCGAACCGCCCACTGCCTTTGCGGCGGCGCAGGCCGGGTTGGTCGGGTTCTCCGGGTTGCCCTGGAAGCAGGCATAGACGCGGCTGACCGGCGTGGTCATGGTGCCGTGGGCGGACGCGGTGCCGGCCAGGGCCAGGCCTGCAGCAGCGAATGAGGTGGCCAGCAACAGCGGTGTGGATCGGAATGACATGGCGCATCCTTGTGGTCGTCGAAAGGGAGCGGTGACCGCAGGAACTGCGCTGCGCGGCGGACTTCCGGCGCCACCCCGGCGAGTATCGAGTCGCGCTGCAGGGTGTGGAACCCTGGACGCTCCGATCCGTGACTGCGCATGTGAAGCCCTTCCCGCAGGCTTCACGTGGGGCTGAACGGATGCGCTGGGCGTCACGCGATCGGCGTGGCGCCGATCACGTCGTGGAGGCCACGCTACGCCGCCTGTGCATCGATCCTGTCCGCCTGGCACGAGAAGCAGCCATGCGCGGCGTTGTGCAACTGCACGAACGCCACCGCCGCGTTGGCGAACAGCGCATCCAGCTGCGCGGCGACGTCGGTACCCGCACAGACCTGGGCACCGAGCATCAGCGCAGACCGGTCGTAGGCACGCACCGAGATCATCCGCCGCTGCACGTAGGGCGGCACCACGCCGGGTGGCAGCACGCACCGGGTCACGCCGCGCTGTACGAAGATCGGGCCGGACGCGTGATAGGGCGAGTGCAGGGGCAGATGGACATGCGACAGCAGGAGCAGTTCGCTGCCACTGGGCGGGTCGCTCAGGCTGATCCGGCAGGGATGGCCGCCGCCATCACCGGCCCAGCGGCGCTGGATGCCCAGCGCGGCAAGCGCAGTGTCGTTCTTCTCGAACAAGTGCTGGAAAGGGCGGTGGTCGAGGCCACCGAGGTACCACGCGTGCATGGGCAGCTCCTTGGTTTTCCGCGGATTCTGCGCGTGCATCGGTGGCATTGCTCGCCGTTTTGCGACCTCGCATCCACGCCAGGCCAAGCAACACCGCAGGCATCGCGCGGCAAGGCGCTAAGATGCGCGCGCCTGCCCCGGCCGACGAGCGCCGCATGTCCCTGGATTTTCCCACCATCACCGTGCTTGGCTTCCTGCTCTGCATCGGCATCGCCGTCGGCTTCTCGCTGCTGCTGATGGTGCTGCGCGGGCAACCGGTACTGCGGCAGTGGACCATCAGCCTGTGGCTGCTGACGCTGGGGGTGACCCTGCTGGCACTGCGGCCCTACCTGCCGCTGGCGCCTGCCGTGCTGGCCGGCAATGCAGCGGTGGCTGGCTGTGGCCTGATGATGCTGCGCGGGGTGGCGCTGCATTTGCAGCAGCCACTGCCGCTGTGGCGGCCGCTGCTGATGGCGGCGGCGTTCATGGCCTGCATCTTCGCGTTCTTGGTGCTCTGGCCGGACCTGCACATGCGCCTGCAGGTGTTCAGTGTGTTCGCACTGATCGTCGATGGCTGGATTGCCTGGCTGCTGCTGCGCCATGCACCGGCGCAGCAACGCACCAGCTGCCGGCTGGCGGCGGTGGTGTTCCTGGCCGAAGCCACGCTGTATGCCGTGCGCCTGTTCCTGCCGGTGGCGCCCGACGCCGGCGAGGACATCATGCGCACCGGCTCGCCGATGTTCGTCACCTACATTGCAGGGGTGATGCTGGAGCTGGCGCGCTGCTTCGCCATGGTGCTGCTGCTGGTCGAGCGCATGCTGGTCGACCTGCGGCACGCGGCGCGCACCGATGGCCTGACCGGCCTGCTCAACCGCAGCGCGGTACTGGCCGATGGCCAGGCGCAGTTGCAGCGCGTCCGTCAGCAGGGCCGCCCATTGGCGCTGTTGCTGGTCGATGTCGACCATTTCAAGCAGATCAACGACCGTTGGGGGCACCTGGCCGGTGACCAGGTGCTGCGCCACTTCTCTGCCGTGCTGCAGCACTGCACGCAGGGAAGGACGCACCTGCTGGGCCGCTATGGGGGCGAGGAATTCGTGCTGGTGCTGGCGGGCAGCACGTCGAGCGACGCCGTCATGCTGGCGGCGGTGATCCGCACCCGCTTGCAACGGCACCCGGCGGTGCTGGTGACGGGGCCGGTTGCGGTCACCGCCAGCGTGGGACTGGCCATGGACGAGGGCCAGGGTGACATGTCCACGCTGCTGGCCGCCGCCGATGCGGCGCTGTACCAGGCCAAGGCCGCCGGGCGCGATCAGCTGGCCTGCGCACCGGCAGCGGCGATTTCGCCGTTTCCCATCGCCGTCGAGGCCGTGCCCGTGTAAGTTGGGTCACATCTTCCGCGGCAGCCCGTCGTGGTCGACAGGAACGCCTCCAGGGGAAACGAGCACGATGCAAAGACACCACCTCGCGCTGGCCGGAATGCTGGCCAGCCTGATGCTTGCCGGTTGCAGCCAGCCGCCGTCAGCCGACACCCAGGGCGCCAGCGACGCCCCAAGCCGCCCCTTCGGCGCCATCGATTTCCAGCCCTGCACGCTGTCCACCGAAGGTGCCAGCGCCAATGTCGAAGCCCAGTGCGCGACCCTGCAGGTGCCGGAGGACCGCGCCCACCCCGGCGGCCGCCAGATAGACCTGCGCATCGCCTGGCTGGAATCGGGCAGCAGCGGAGCCGGCCAGCCTGATCCGGTGTTCTTCCTGGCCGGTGGCCCCGGGCAGGCCGCCAGCGAAGTGGCGGTCATCGTCGACAGCGCGCTGCGCCAGGTGCGCAAGCAGCGCGACGTGTTCCTGATCGACCAGCGCGGTACCGGCGGTTCCAACCCGCTCAGCTGCCTCGGCGCGGATGGCAAGGAACTGCAGATGGACGAGGACGCGGCCCCCACCGAGGCCTCGCTGCGTGATTACGCGCAGCGCTGCGCAGCCTCGCTGCAGGGGCGCGCCGATGCACGCTTTTACACCACCGCCGAGGCCATCGCCGATCTGGACGCCGTACGCCAGGCGCTGGGCGTGGACAGGCTGAACCTGGTCGGTGGTTCCTACGGAACGCGCGTCGCCCAGCGCTACGCGATCGCCTATCCGCAGCACACCCGCAGCCTGGTCATCGATGGCGTGGTGCCCAACGACCTGGTGGTCGGCGGCGAGTTTGCCCGCACGTTCGACAACGCGATCACCCTGCAGTCGGCGCAGTGCCGCAAGGACGCCGTCTGCAGCAAGCGGTTCCCGGTCGATACCCGGGAACAGCTGCGCGCCGTGGCCGAGACCCTGCGGCGTGCGCCGGTCACGGTCGATTACCGCGATCCCGGCACCAATGCACCCCGCCAGGACGTGCTGTCTCCGGACAGCGTGGTCGGCCTGGCCTTCGCATTCTCTTACGTGCCCGAATATTCCTCGCTGCTGCCGCTGGTGCTGGATGAAGCGGCGCAGGGCCGATACGCACCGCTGGCCTCGCTGGTGCGCGGCGCGACCCGCAGCATGGATTTCCAGATCAATCGTGGCATGCAGTGGTCGGTGATCTGCAGCGAGGATGCGCCGCGCTTCCAGGCCCCGGCAGAGAGCGATGACGTCCTGTTCGGTGCCGAAGCGGCGCGTGCGTTCTTCGCTGCCTGCCCGGTGTGGCCGCATCAGCCGGCACCGGCCGCGCTGACCGCGCCGCTGAAGTCTGACCTGCCGGTGCTGCTGCTCTCCGGTGAACTGGATCCGGTCACCCCGCCGCGCTATGCCGAACAGGTGCTCAAGGGCCTTCCCAATGGCCGTGCGCTGGTCGCCCGCGGGCAGGGCCATGGCACGCTCAACGCCGGCTGCATGCCGCGGCTGCTTGGCCAGTTCATCGACACCACCGATGCCAAGGCGCTCGATGCCAGCTGCCTGGATACGCTGAGCTACGTGCCGGCGTTCACCTCGTTCAACGGATGGACCCCATGATCGTCGCCGACAACCTGCACAAGGCCTTCGACACCCGCACCGGCCGCATCCAGGCGGTGTCCAACGTCGGTTTCCGTGCCGCCGATGGCCAGATCACCGGCCTGCTCGGCCCCAATGGCGCCGGCAAGACCACCACCATGCGCATGCTGTACACGCTGATGACACCCGACCAGGGCAGCATCAGCGTCGACGGCATCGACGCCGCCCGCGACCCGGTGGAAGTGCGGCGCCATCTTGGCGTGCTGCCCGATGCGCGCGGCGTCTACAAGCGCCTGACCGCGCGCGAGAACATCGCCTACTTCGGCGAGCTGCACGGCCTGTCCGCGCAGCGCATCCGCGAACGCATCGAAGTGCTGTCGCATGCACTGGACATGGGTGACATCCTCGACCGCCAGACCGATGGCTTCTCGCAGGGCCAGCGCACCAAGACCGCTATCGCCCGTGCGCTGGTGCACGACCCGCGCAACGTGATCCTCGATGAACCCACCAACGGCCTGGACGTGATGACCACGCGCGCGCTGCGCCGCTTTCTGCTGGGCCTGCGCGAGGAGGGCCGCTGCGTGATCCTGTCCAGCCACATCATGCAGGAGGTGGGCGCGCTGTGCGACCACATCGTGATCATCGCCAAGGGCACGGTGATGGCCGCCGGCAGCGCCGATGAACTGCGCGCGCAGTCCGGCGAATCCAACCTGGAAGACGCGTTCGTGAAACTGATCGGCAGCGAAGAGGGCCTGCACGCATGAGCATGATGTCGACCCTGATGACGGTGATGCGCAAGGAGCTGCGTGACCTGTCGCGCGACCGCCGCACACTGGCGCTGACCCTGCTGTTCGGCCCGCTGCTGTATCCGCTGCTGATCCTGGGCATGGGCAAGCTGTCTGAAAGCCGCGTGCGCACCCAGATCGAGCAGCCGCTGCAGATTCCTACCATCGGTGCCGAGCACGCACCGAACCTGGTGCGCTTCCTGGCCGCCCAGGGACTGAATGCCACTGCCGCGCCGAAGGACCTGGCCGAGGCCATCCGCTCGCAGGAGATCGATGTGGCGCTGCGCATCAGCCCGGAGTTCGGCCGCAACTGGGCCGACGGCAAGCCGGCGCTGGTGGAGGTGATCCGTGACAGCACGCGGCGTGCCGCCGAGGTGCCTACGGCACGCCTGCAGTCGGCATTGGCCACCTACAACGGCCAGGTCGGTGCGTTGCGGCTGATGGCGCGTGGCATCGACGCCCAGGTTGCACGGCCACTGGACATGGCCAGCCAGGACATGGCCAGTGCCGAAGCCAAGCGCGGCCTGATGCTGTCGGCACTGCTGCCGATCCTGTTGACCCTGACCTCGTTCCTGGGCGGCGCCTATCTGGTGATGGACACCACCGCCGGCGAGCGCGAGCGGCAGTCTCTTGAACCGCTGCTGGCCACGCCGGGGTCGCGCAGCGCCATCGTCAGCGGCAAGATCGCCGCCGCCTGCATGGTCGGCTTCGCGTCGCTGCTGCTGACCCTGATCGCGTTCAAGGTCAGTGCCCAGATCGCGCCGGGCAACATCGGCCGCCAGCTCAACATGAACATCATGGCGATGGTGCAGATGCTGCTGGTGATGCTGCCGATGCTGCTGATCGGCACCTCGCTGCTGACCTTCCTGGCCGCTGCGGCCAAGAGCATGAAGGAAGCCCAGAGCCACATGACCTGGCTGATGCTGTTGCCGATGCTGCCGGGTTACGCGCTGATCGCCTATCCGGTGAAAAGCCAGCTGTGGCAGTACGCGGTGCCGTTCCTGTCGCAGAACCAGATGTTGCTGAAGGTGATCCGCCACGAGACCATCACCCCCTCGGTGTGGGCGATCTACCTCGGCGCCAGCCTGGGCCTGGCCGCCGTGCTGTGGTTCGCCGCGGTTCGCCGCTACCACAACGAACGCCTGGCCATCTCCGGCTGACCCCAGGGCACGCGCCGGGCTACGCCCGGCGGATCTGAAGCGAGGCCCGGTCATTCCGGGCCTCGTCGTGTCCGGCTGCAGGGCGTCGGCACCGCCGTACGAAAAGTTGCAAAAGTGGGGCGATTGCGCGAACTGTCGCGTCTGCCTCTTAACGCCTCAGGTGCAGGGTCCTACCGTGGAATCACACTTTCCCACCGTGATCCAATGGACCTGGACTCACCAGACGCGGCCCCTGTCGACATGGGGCATCGCACCTTCCTCGCGCAGACGCATGGCATCGTCGATCCGACGCAGGTTGCTACCGCACAGTTCGCCGATCTTCCCGTCGAACCGCTGAACCCACCGCTGCTGGGCAGGCGACTGCACAATCCCCCCTTGCTGGTGCCACTGCATGCGCTGCCCTGGCAGACGCGGCTTGAACTGCTTGAGCGGGCCGATGCCCAGCTGCGTGATCGTGGCCGGCCGCTGTTCTGCACCCTGCTTGAGAGTGACGTACCGGACCGGGTCCGAAACCATCTGATGAACCGGATGGCCCTTCTGCGACCGCATGCTGGAAGGGTGTTGTTCCGCATCCACGACGCACGGGTCTTCCGACACCTTCGGTGGTTGCTGGGTCCTTCGCAGATGGCACAGTTGATGGGACCGATCTCGGCATGGACCTGGCATGAGCCGCTGGGCAACACGTGGCGTACTCACCCTCGGCCGGCTGCCGAGGGTCCGTCCGGCCCATTGATCCATCCGGACCAGTGGAGTGTTCTGACCCAGGTCGCCTGCATCAATGGTTGCCTGAGAGATCTTTCCGAAGAGAGGGGCGGCCATGCAAGCACGCTGCTGCCTGCGGTGCTGCAGGCGATCGGCGAGGCCCAGAGCATGGGGCTACAGGATCTGGACGATCAGCAGGCGTATGCGTGCCAGCGACTGCGCGGCACCGGGGATGCGGCCGAGCAGGCGGCACTGAACCTGCGGCTCACGCGTGTCCACCAGCAGGGGATGTCCTATCGCATGGCCTGCCAACTGGAACGCCAACACGGTCTGCAGACGGAGGCGGCATGACTGGACTCGAAAGCGATCCCGACTACTGCCCGAACTGCATCACGTCCGGATTGCCGCTGCTGCTTACGCGCTACGCGGTGGCGCGGGCAGATGCGGAGGTCCGTGAGGCAGCGCCGGTGCTGCAAGCGCCATTCGATGGCGTTGCGGGCGAGCAGCCGTTGCCGGAAGTGTCTGCACGCTATGCACTTCGCCTGCTGCGCGGCGGCTATGTCTACAGCTACCACCAGGCGCGTGATGAGTGGAAAGCGTGGCAGTTGAACGAATACGGCGACCTGAGTGCGTTCGACATCCGCGACCGGACCCCACCGCCCCAGAACGATACGCAGCCGGCGAGGTGCTCGCGCCACGGCGAAACGCTGCTGTCCAAATGCATCATCGTGCCCGACGCCGCCCAGGCAACCCTGTTGTGGCTGGCCTACAGCAGCGCACCGTGGACGCGCAGGGTGTGGGGGATGCACCAGGATCCCGCCTATCGCCAGCGGCACATGCGATGCATTGACGTTGCCGCGTGGCGGGCCGGTGGGCAGCCGCAGCCACACCTTGCCGAACTCGGGCAAGCTCCCGCCCTGGTGGCTGAACTCCATCTCGCCAAGCCATCCACGACATTGACAGTCTCACGCAATGATCGGGGAGTGCAGGGCATTCCGGCGATCAACGCAGTTCCCGGCGTGCATGCATTCGAGTACAGCCTGGATCAGTGGGCGAACTACTCCACTGCGCAGGTCGACCAGTTGATCGCGCAGGCAGACATCGCTGCCGGCCATCCGCAGGTATCGCCGCCTGCGCTGGTGGCGCTGGACGATCCGATTGGCATCATTTCCGATCTCAACCAGCTCGCCATCGAACGCATTCTCGAATGGGAGGCCGAGCCTGAGCGGCGGGAGAGGGTCCAGTCTGCGTCGTCCATCTCGCTGATGGAGGGCGCAGTGCGACAAGGGGCGTTCGAAGAAGTCGGTTACCGCCGCAGGGAGGCGGCCCTGTTCGGTCGTGGCATGGTCAGCATACTGGGCGGAAAGACCAATGCGGAGCAGCTGGCCAGGCCCCTGCACGCATGGAATCACGACATATTTGCTGTCGAGGATGAGGAGGCGGTGCTGGTCCAGGCCGACAAGTCCTGGCGCAAGTACAGCCGTCACCTGCGCCAGGCCGACTCGCATACCCACTGGTTGAAGACGATCTACGCGCCTGCGCAGGAGCGGTTCTATGAAGACACCGTGGCCGATCTTGATCGGGCAATGATCGCATGGTGGCAGGCGCCTGCTTTCAAGCAGCACATGCAGAGCAACTTCGACAGCAAGGACAGCACCAGCGGGGTGCTCTACCAGGAAGTCGTGACCAACCTGCTGCGTGACTCAGCCTCGCGCGGCCTCATCATGGGCTATCTGCTCGAGCAGCTGCAGCTGGAAGATCTGCAGGACCCCGGAGCCATCCTTCTGCGAGCACAGATGTGGAACCAGGATGCGTTGCTGAAGACCTGGAAGGAAACCATGGAGAAGGCCAGTGTCGCGCCGGGCACGCGGGACTGGCTGACAGCGGCCAACGGCCTTTCCAACGCGCTCAAGGCACTGCTGGATGCAGAATCCGCCGGAAAGCTGAGTGCGATGTTCCAGGGGACGGCACGGCTGGTGGAGCAGCTTTCAGGGCCACTGACGCGAATGATCGGAGCCGGCGTCAGGAAGGCGTTCGAGGGCAGCGCCATGCTGTTGCCCACCCGCATGCAGGTGGGGATGCTGACCGCACTCGCCCAGTCGGCATCGCCGGATGCCGAGCTGGTGGACCTGAGCGGATACACGACGCCCAAGCGCGCGCGCAATGCTCTGGCGATGGCCGTCAGCGAACGCGCAGGCCTGAACGCGGCCAGCCAGGCACGCGCGGTGGCCGCGCACGCCGTTGCTGCGGCTGATGCCGACATGGACGGAAAGCGTTTCAGGATCGGACTCGTTGCCCTGGTGGACAGCGATCAGTTGCGATTGTTCAAGGCGCTGAACGCGAAAGCGGTGATCACCGGAACGTCGCGCCATGCAGAGCTGTCACGAACGCTGACCACCGTCGATATGTATGACGCGATACGGGGCAGCTTCGCCAAAGTCGGTAACCCCTCGTTCGCCTATGGCACGGCCAGCCTGGTGTTTGCCTCCGCCAGTCTGTTCGAACTAAGCAGGCAGTACAGCAAGGCACTGCCGCGTGAGCGCCCACTGCTGGGCGCCAACTTTGCTGCTGGCGTGGGTGCGCTGGTGGGAGATTCGGCGATGCTGCTGGGGGAGATTGGAGCGAAGTTGCCTTGGTTCTCGCAGAGGCTGGCCGAGCCGTTGGGGCGATGGGCAGCCTATGCTCAGACTCGCGCAGGAGCCGTCTACGCGGCGGGGCGGTGGTTGAGTGGGATTGCTGGGATGGTACTGGGTGGGTTGACGGTTTATGAAGGTGCGAGAGACTTTGAGCTGGCGCCCTCGTACGGGATAGGCATGATGTTCAGTGGCGGTCTAACAATGGCCGCATCCTTTCTCGTGTTGAGCGGATATGCATTACCCCTGGCAATCGTTCTGATGATTGTTGCTGCGGTTGTGGCAGTTGTGGTTGCTTGGTTCAAGCCTGACGACGTAGAACGATGGATTGACGGTGCACTACATTTCGGTCGTAACAAGTCCCGAACATTCGATTCCATCGATGAACAGTTGGAAACTATGGCGGCTTTGAAGAGATAGGTCGATGCTCACAGGATGGATTCCACAATTCAAATTCAACCGCGCAATAAGTGGATTGGAAAGGGCGTCCGCCCTCAGAGAAGACGGTGGTGAAGGTATATGCCCAGATGACGCCTTCGGGCTTATAAGGTTCAACGGCAAATACATCGAATTTGTGAACAGGACATTCAAGATCAAAGGAATGGCGAACTGCGCCGTTTCATTCGTGGTCTGCTTCATCGCGGCTTGGATGCTGGTCGATCCTTCAATATCGCTTACACGAATGGAAGGTGGCTTTCTTGGAAATATTGGGCTTTTTTCCATACTGCTGGCGATGTCATCAGCCATGTTTGCAATGGTCTGGTTTGTGTACCTGAAGCATGATCTCTTCCAGTACACCCACTACCCGGTCCGCTTCAATCGCATCACCCGCAAGATCTACTTCTTCCGGCATAACGGCCCTGGCGGCGTGACGGCCGTGCCCTGGGGTTCGCCCTATGCCTTCTTCCACATCGGCCGGGGCGCACAGAACCGTGAGCTGCGTGATCTCAGGTGTCACCTTCTTGACCGCAATCAGCAGATACAGCAGACCTTCACCGTCGGACACTTCTGGCATCACGACGATCACATTCTCGAGGAATGGGCGCTGATCTGCCGCTATATGCAGGACGGCCCGGAAATCTGTTACGACGACCCACGTGACAGGGTCATCACGCTCTCGTCGGACCCAACGATCCGCAACTGCTGGCTGATGGTCATCCTGATGATGGGCACCGCACTGATGCCGCTGCGTACCAACCTGATGTTCCCGGTCTATGGCGCACTCACGCTCTGCCGGTGGCTGACTTTCAAGACCTGCCGCAAGCCGGTCTTCCCACCTGAGATCGAGGCGGAATGCCAGATTGATCCTGAGGATCCCTATCGACTTCCAGAGCCACGCTTCATGGCGGAGTTCGCCAGCGATCCGGACATCTATGCGCGGGCGATGGAACGCCATAAGGAGCGAATGATGTGGCGGCCGGAAAAGTAGTCGGTATGGGTTTCACCACTCCACCATGCCAAGTCTCACCCCGCACCATAGCGTGCCGGTGTCACCCCCATCTCGCGCTTGAACACGGCGATGAATGCACTGGGTGTTTCATAGCCCATCGACAGCGCGACTTCGATGACCGTTTCGCCTGACAGGAGGCGCGGTAATGCCAACAGTACGCGCAACCGCTGCCGCCAGTGGCTGAGCGGCATGCCCGTTTCGGCCAACCAATGGCGAGCCAGGCTGCGGCCAGACAGGCCGCTGGCAGCGGCCCAGTCCTGCACGCTGCGCGGATCATGTGGCGCGCGGGCCAGCGCGGTGGCGATCCGTCGCAGGCGGCGATCGCGTGGCTGCGGCAGTGCCAGCGGCAACGGAAGACCAGCTGCGATCTCATCGCCAATTACTCCGGCCAGCCTCAGCTGCGCATCCCCCAATGCGCCGTGCCTCCACTGCAGAGCGCGTGGCACCGCCGCCTGCAGCAGCATGCTGGGCTGGAACACGCGCGGTACAGTGGGCAATGGCGCGCAGGCCGAAGAACTGAAGTACAGGCTCCAGCCGTCGAAGTCACCGAGGCTGGCCAATGCATGCGGCAGGCGAGGCGGGACCCACGCGACGTGTCCCGCCGGAAGCAGCCAGTGCTGGTCGCCGGCTTCGATGCGCATCAGGCCGCGGCGCGCACCCAGCAGCTGCCCGCGTGCGTGCTGGTGACGCGGCGTGCGTCGCGTCCCCGGCATGGTCAGCTGTACGCCCAGCAGCCACGGCCCTGTGGCCGCATCGGCCAGTGCGGGATCGATCAAAGGCACTTGGGTTGGCTGATCTGCCATATACGTTGGCAGTTATACGGCAGAACGGTCGAACTGCAAGCCTGAGACTGGCGGCCCATCCCAAGGAGCCCATTCCCATGAAACCGCAGGACATCCTCCCCGATCACCAGGACGACGTGCACGTGAACGGCCTGACCGTGCGCAAGGGCAGCGTCGGTGCCTTCCTCGCCAGCGTCCGCGACTGGCAGGACCCTGCCGCTGACGCCGTCGTTCGTGCCACCGCCGAGGCCGACCTGCGTGCGCTGTTGCCGGGTCTGCACGCACTGGGGCTGTTCCAGGTGCTGGCTGCGCGTGATCCAGCGTTGCAACGCCTGATCGATGGCATGGCCTGAAAAGGAGAAGGCCCGGACAAGCCGGGCCTTTGCGTCAATGTGGCGCGGAAGCGACTTAATCCCCTCCGTCCCCTTTTTGCGGTCAGCCGCCCGGTGCGAACACCAGGGTGCGGCGGGTGGTGACCGGAGCGCTGACCGGCTCGAAGCGCCAGCGCTTCACTGCGTTGAGGGCTTCGCGGTCGAACACGCGGGCGGGTGTCGCGCGCAGCACGCGTGCGTTCACCACCGAGCCGTCGGTGCCGACGGTGATCTCCACCAGCACTTCGCCTGAGGTGCCCGAGCGCAGGGCCTCGCCCGGATAACGCGGCGCCGGCGTGCTGACCGGGCGCAGGGTCGGTGCAGCCGGGGCCGCAGCCTGGCGTGCGGCGCTGGCCTGCTGCGCGGCGGCCTGCTGCTGCTTCTGCTCGGCTTCACGACGGGCGGCGGCCTGGCGCTCGGCTTCCTGCCGTTCGTTGTCGCGGCGCGCGGCATCCTGCTGTGCGGCAATCTGCTTGGCGGCATCGGCCTCCTTGGCGCGCTGCTCGGTCAGACGCTGCTGCTCGGTCTGCTGCTTGCTGCGGTCCTCGGCGTCCTTCTTCGCCTTTTCGGCTTCCGCTTCGGTGCGCTTGGCGGCGTTCTGCACGCCCTTGGCCAGGCCTTCCTTCAGGCGCGGCAGGGCCGGCGCGGACGCATCCACTTTCTCGATCAATGCCACCAGGCGCTGCGCCTCGGTGTAATCCTCGCGCGCCAGATGCTGCTCGGCGGCGATCAGGGTGTAGGGCAGCAGGTCAGTCAGCGCACTCTTCACCGAGGCGTCGTCTGGCGTCTTGTCACGCAGGGCGAGGTAGTACTCGATGGCGTTGTCACCGGCCGGCGCGTACATGCGGTTCTCGCGCAGCGCCTGGCTGGCCGATTCGCGCAGCTGTTCGGTACCCATCGACTGCACCTTGGCAGCGACCACCGGAGCGGCCGGTGCAGCAGCGGCGGGTGCCTTGTCCGGCGCGGAAGCCGGAGCTTCCTCCTTGCCCGAGCAGGCGGCCAGCGCCAGTGCCAGGGCAACCGGCAGCCACCGGCGCGCGGCGGTGATCATTGAGACCTGCGACATCCTGCTCCCCTCTAGAAGACGACGTGACGTAAATCATTGATATGCATGGCCGGGACCTGTGGTCCGGGCGCGGCTGGGTGACGTTTCCCGACGCCACCGCCGGCAACGGCGAGGGTGCAATCTAGCATCCCGGCCACCGCCGCGTACAAGGGGCGGTGGCCGGGACAGGCAGCGGCAACCCGGCCGCTACCGGCGACGACATCAGTGGTCGTGCGCCTTGTCGTGCGGCTTGCTGTGGCTGTTGGACATCAGCTTGTCGGTCCAGGCGATGCCGATCGCCGACAGGATGAACACGCAGTGGATGATGGTCTGCCAGAGCACGCCTTCAGGGGTCAGCATCGAGCAGCGGGCGATCCCGATGTTGGCGGCGGCCACGCTCATCTGCTCCGGCGTGCACAGCGGGATGCCATTCAGTGCGCCACTGGCGATGAAGGTCTTCAGCAGGTGGATGGAGGAGATGCCGATGATCGCCATCGCCAGCTTCACCTTCAGCACGCTGGCGTTGACGTGGCTCAGCCACTCCGGCTGGTCCGGGTGGCCTTCCAGGCGCAGCCGCGAAACGAAGGTCTCGTAGCCGCCAACGATCACCATCACCAGCAGGTTGGAGATCATCACCACGTCGATCAGGCCCAGCACGATCAGCATGATCTGCTGTTCACCCATCGAGACCGAGTGCGAAATCAGGTGCCAGAGTTCCTTGCCGAACAGGAACACATAGACGCACTGCGCCACGATCAGGCCCAGGTACAGCGGCAGCTGCAGCCAGCGCGAGGCGAAGATCAGGGTGGACAGGGGGGAGAGCGGCGGTCGGTTTGCACTCATGCGGGGGATGCTGCGTTTCGGGGGAGCCGCGAGGTTACCGGCCCGCCATGACGGTGCCAACCCAACTCACGCACTAGACTCCAGGTTCCTTTCCGCACCCGAGCCGCCGCCATGATCGACCTGTATTACTGGCCCACCCCGAACGGCCACAAAGTGACCCTGCTGCTGGAGGAAACCGGCCTGCAGTACCGCATCCACCCGGTCAACATCGGCTCGGGCGACCAGTTCAAGCCGGAATTCCTTGCGATCTCGCCCAACAACAAGATGCCGGCCATCGTCGACCAGGCCCCAGCCGATGGCGGTGCCCCGCAGAGCGTGTTCGAGTCCGGCGCAATCCTGCTGTACCTGGCCGAGAAGACCGGCCAGTTCCTGCCCAGCGACCCGCGCGGCCGCGTCACCACCCTGGAATGGCTGTTCTGGCAGATGGCCGGTCTGGGCCCGATGAGCGGCCAGATGGGTCACTTCAATGTGTACGCGCCGGAGAAGATCCCGTATGCGATCGAGCGTTATGACAACGAGGTGCGCCGCCTGCACGGGGTGATGGACAAGCGCCTGGCCCAGCACGCCTTCCTGGCCGGTGATGAGTACACCATCGCCGACATGGCCAGCTACCCGTGGATCGGGGCCTACGACAAGATCCCCGTCGATTTTTCCGCGTTCCCGAACCTGAAGCGCTGGCATGAAGCGATCGCCGCGCGCCCGGCCACCCAGCGCGCCTACGCCCTGCGCCAGCAGGTGAATCCGAACGCCGGCAAGCCGCTCAGCGACGAAGAACGCAGGCACCTGTTCGGCCAGCGTTGACCCGGGACGGTGGGTGCCGACCGCTGGTCGGCACCCCATACGGGCAGGCCTTATGGGCAAAAGGTCATGCTGTCTTCCTGCACGGGCTTGGTTAGGATGGGGGACGACCGCCCTGCATCCATCGTGGTGGGCGGACCTGCCGTTTGCCGGGATTCTTCATGCGCCACCTGTTCGCTTCGCTCGCCCTCATGCTCGCCACCAGTACCGCCGCCCACGCTGAAAAGCTGACCCTGGAAGCCATCACCGGCCCGCTGCCGTTGTCCGGCCCGACCCTGATGAAGCCGAAGGTCGCTCCCGACGGTTCGCAGGTCAGCTTCCTGCGCGGCAAGGACAGCGACCGCAACCAGCTGGACCTGTGGACCTACGACATCGGCAGCGGCCAGACCCGCCTGCTGGTCGACTCCAAGGTGGTGCTGCCGGGCACCGAGACCCTCAGCGATGAGGAAAGGGCCCGCCGCGAGCGCCAGCGCATCGCCGCGATGACCGGCATCGTCGATTACCAGTGGTCGCCGGACGCGCAGCGCCTGCTGTTCCCGCTCGGCGGCGAACTGTATCTGTACGACCTCAAGCAGCAGGGCCAGGCCGCGGTACGCCAGCTGACCCACGGCGAGGGTTTCGCCACCGACGCCAAGCTGTCGCCGAAGGGCGGCTTCGTCAGCTTCATCCGCGGCCGCAACCTGTGGGTGATCGACCTGGCCACCGGCAAGCAGCTGCAGCTGACCCGCGACGGCAGCACCACCATCGGCAACGGCGTGGCCGAATTCGTCGCCGATGAAGAGATGGACCGCCACACCGGCTACTGGTGGGCGCCGGACGATTCGGCCATCGCCTTCGCGCGCATCGACGAGTCGCCGGTACCGGTGCAGAAGCGCTACGAGGTCTATGCCGACCGCACCGACGTGATCGAGCAGCGCTATCCGGCCGCGGGCGATGCCAACGTGCGCGTGCAGCTGGGCGTGATCGCGCCGGCCGCCGACGCACAACCGCGCTGGGTCGACCTGGGCAAGGAACAGGACATCTACCTGGCACGCGTGGACTGGCGCGATGCGCAACACCTGAGCTTCCAGCGCCAGTCGCGTGACCAGAAGCAGCTGGACCTGGTGGAAGTGACACTCGATTCCAACCGCCAGCGCGTGCTCGCCCACGAGACCAGCCCGACCTGGGTGCCGCTGCACAACAGCCTGCGCTTCCTGGAAGACGGCAGCGTGCTGTGGTCTTCCGAACGCACCGGCTTCCAGCACCTGTACCGCATCGACAGCAAGGGCAAAGCCACCGCGCTGACCCGCGGCAACTGGCCGGTGGACGAACTGCTGGCGGTCGATGAGAAAGCCGGCAAGGCCTACTTCCGCGCCGGCATCGAGACCTCGCGCGAAAGCCAGATCTACGCGGTGTCGCTGCAGGGCGGCGAGCCGCAGCGGCTGTCGAAGGCGCCGGGCATGCACAGCGCCAGCTTCGCGCGCAACGCCAGTGTCTATGTCGACAGCTGGTCCAACAGCAGCACGCCACCGCAGATCGAGCTGTTCCGTGCCAATGGCGAGAAGATCGCCACCCTGCTCGAGAACGACCTGGCCGATCCCAAGCATCCGTATGCGCGTTACCGTGACGCGCAGCGCCCGATCGAGTTCGGCACGCTCACCGCCGCTGATGGCAAGACCCCACTCAACTACAGCCTGATCAAGCCGGCCGGCTTCGATCCGTCCAAGCGTTATCCGGTAGCGGTGTACGTCTATGGTGGCCCGGCCAGCCAGACCGTCACCGACAGCTGGCCCGGCCGCGGTGATCACCTGTTCAACCAGTACCTGGCCCAGCAGGGCTACGTGGTGTTCTCGCTGGACAACCGCGGTACCCCGCGTCGTGGCCGTGACTTCGGCGGCGCGCTGTACGGCAAGCAGGGCACGGTGGAAGTGACCGACCAGCTGCGCGGTGTGGCCTGGCTGAAGCAGCAGCCGTGGGTGGACCCGGCACGCATCGGCGTGCAGGGCTGGTCCAACGGCGGCTACATGACCCTGATGCTGCTGGCCAAGGCATCGAACCAGTACGCCTGCGGCGTGGCCGGTGCGCCGGTCACCGATTGGGGGCTGTACGACAGCCACTACACCGAACGCTACATGGACCTGCCGGCGCGCAATGAAGCGGGCTACCGCGAAGCGCGCGTACTGACCCATATCGAGGGCCTGCGTTCGCCGCTGCTGCTGATCCACGGCATGGCGGACGACAACGTGCTGTTCACCAACTCGACCAGCCTGATGAGCGCGCTGCAGAAGCGTGCCCAGCCGTTCGAACTGATGACTTACCCGGGCGCCAAGCATGGCCTGTCCGGTGCCGATGCGCTGCATCGCTACCGCGTGGCCGAAGCCTTCCTGGGACGTTGCCTGAAACCCTGATCCGCAGCCGGGAAGGAGCCCGCCGATGACCCTGCCACCGCCGATTCCCGCCCATCAGCAGCGATCTGCTGGCTGGTGGTGCCGCCACTGGCGCTGGGCGATGCCGTTGACCGTGGTGCTGGTGCTGGGCACGGTCGGTGGCGTGGTGGCCTGGAGCGTGCTGGGTTGGAGCGAGGCGGCGCGCGCGAGCCCGCCGATGCGCGAAGCACTGCGACGCGCCGGCTGCAGCATCGAGCTGGTGGACGCGTTCGGCGAGCCGCTGCGTGCCGGGTCGATGCCGCTGGGCAGCATGCAGACCGCGATCAACGGCCAGCGTGATGTCGGCCTGACCGTCTCGCTGGAAGGGCCGCACGCGCACGGCCGGTTGTTCGTGAAGGGCACCCGCAGCGACGATGTGTGGGATTACCCGGTGATGTACGTGCTGGCCGAGGACAAGCAGACCTTCGACCTGACCGCGCTGGATGATGATGAAGCGGCGCACGAATGCGAGCTGCAGGCCTGCCGTGATCGTGGCGAGTGCCCGCTGACCGCCGCATTGTGACCTCCGGCCGATTGTCGCCGCCGCACTGAACGCGTAGGGTGCGGGCAACCCTGTCCTGGAGTGCACCATGAAGCCGATCGCGTTGGCCGTTGCCCTGGCCCTGACTGCCGCCCCGCTGCTGTCCGCACCGCCGGCCCTGGCCGCACCCGCCGCCAAGGCCACCACGCCGGCCAGCCCGGCCTGGGTCGCCCGCAGCAATGCGCTGGCGCAGATCCTGCTGGATGCGCAGGGGCCGTTCCAGCCGGAAGAAACCGGCTTCTTCGGCGTGCCCGGCTACGACGACAAGGTGGCCGACCTGGGCCCCGACAACGGCAAGCGCTACCGCGCCGCGATGGCCAAGGCACGCGACGAACTGAAGGCGAAGCTGGCCACCGAGCAGGATCCCAACGTCCGCCAGGACCTGGAGATCATGATCCATGCCGCCAGCCAGAACATCGAAGGCAGCGAGCTCAACGAGAAGTACCTGCTGCCGTGGAGTGATGCGCCGCAGACGGTGTTCAGCGGCCTCAACCTGCTGTTGTCCGACCAGGTGCCGGCCGAGCGCCGCGCCAAGGCGGTCGACCGCCTCAAGGCCTATGCCGGCCTGCAGCCGGGTGGCACCGCCTTCACTACGCTGGCGCGCCAGCGCTACGAAGAGCGGCTGAAGGACAGCACGCTGCTGCAGCCGACGAAGATCGAAGTGCAGCAGTCGCTGGACAACGTCGAGACCTACATCACCGGCATCGAGTCGCTGCTGAAGAAGTACCAGATCGCCGGCGCAGACGAGGCGATGAAGACCCTGGCCGGGCAGATGAAGGACTACGCGGCCTGGACCCGCACCGAGGTGCTGCCGAAGGCACGTGCCGATGCGCGCCTGCCGGCGCCGCTGTACGCGTACCAGCTCAAGCAGGTGGGCATCGACATCGATCCGAAGCTGCTGATGCAGCGTGCGCAGCTGGAGTTCATGGAAACCCGCTCGGCGATGCAGCAGCTGGCGCCGCTGGTGGTGAAGGACAAGGGCCTGAAGGTGGCCGATCCGAGTGACCCGGTGGCGGTGATCCGCGCGCTGAAGGCTGACAAGATCGCTGACGATCATCTGGAAGGCCATTACCGCAAGGTGATCGATGCGATCGACCCGCTGATCCGCGAGCACGCCATCGTCGACGTGCCCAAGCGCGCGATGCAGATGCGCCTGGGTTCGGCCGCCGAGAGCGCGGCCAGCCCCGCCCCGCACTTCCTGCCGGCACCGCTGGTCAACAACACCGGGCAGCAGGGCACCTTCGTGCTGCCGCTGGGCAACCCGGCCGCGGGCCCGGGGGCGCAGTACGACGACTTCAACTTCGGGGCAGCGGCATGGACGCTGAGTGCGCATGAAGGACGCCCGGGCCACGAGCTGCAGTTCACCGCGATGGTCGAGCGCGGCATCTCGCTGGCGCGCACCATGTTCGCGTTCAATTCGGTGAACGTGGAAGGCTGGGCGTTGTATGCCGAAGCCGAGATGGTGCCGTACGAGCCGCTGGACGGGCAGATGATCGCGCTGCAGTTCCGCCTGCTGCGCGCTGCACGCGCGATGCTTGACCCGATGCTCAATCTCGGCCTGACCGACCGTGCCAACGGCGAGCGCGTGCTGATGGAGCAGGTCGGCCTGTCCAAGGCGATGGCCACCCAGGAGCTGGACCGCTACATGGTGCGCATGCCGGGCCAGGCTGGCAGCTACTTCTACGGCTACACCCGCATCCTGGAACTGCGCATGCAGACCGAGCTGGCGCTGGGCGCGAAGTTCGACCGCCTGGCGTTCAACAACTTCCTGCTCGACCAGGGCCTGCTGCCGCCGGACCAGCTGGCCGACGCGGTGAACAAGGTGTTCGTGCCGAAGTACAAGCGCTGAGCATCGCCGGGTAATGCCGGCCGCTGCCCGGCAATCGCCGTCTGTAGATGCCGACCTTGGTCGGCGCCGTGGGTTTCGTGCCAACCAAGGTTGGCACCTACCAGAACGATGCGTCGTCTGTTGCAGGGGTAGTGCCGGCCGCTGGCCGGCATTCCCTTGGCGCAGGAAGCATTCCTGAGGTTGCCGGCCAGCGGCCGGCACTACCGGCGCTGACCCGGGAAGGTCACCGCTGCGGCGGCGGAGGCGTGATCACCTGCGTTGGCAGCCGTGCCGGCGGCTGCGGATTCG
This sequence comes from Stenotrophomonas sp. GD04024, assembly GCF_029837545.1. Classification (NCBI taxonomy): domain Bacteria; kingdom Pseudomonadati; phylum Pseudomonadota; class Gammaproteobacteria; order Lysobacterales; family Lysobacteraceae; genus Stenotrophomonas; species Stenotrophomonas sp. GD04024. Next base: position 24,626 of record NZ_JAOEDV010000049.1, read on the forward strand.
GTACCCAGATCGCGACACCGGCGGCGCGCTTCTGCGTGGTCGGAATGCCGATGCCGACGCCGCCACCGACATGCGAGCCGAACGTACCGGCGCCGACCGACATGCCCACCGGCGAACCGCTGCTGCCGACACCCATCAGCACCACACCATTGGCACCCAGCGCTGCAGCCTCGCGCTTCAGGCGTGCCACGGCGGCATCGGTCTGGCCCTGGGTGCCGAAGCCCACCGCGGATGCCGATTCCAGCTGCGCGATTTCCTGGGAGCCGGCCGGCGGCGTCGAATAGATCTGCACCTGGGCCGGGTCGATCGGCGCGCGGGCACGGCCCAGCATCACCTTGGAGGTACTGGCACAACCGGCGGCGGCCAGCAGCATGGCCGCCAACGCGGCCCAACGAATGTTCATGGCATCACCCCTGCAGGACTGGTTGTGATCATCGGCGGGCCACTCTGAATCGGGGCCAACACCCGGGCCAGGGCACGCACCACCTCACGCTAGCACGGCCCTGGTGACAGCCCCGCCAATGGCAGTAGGCGGCAGCGGCGGGAACGTCTATGGTGGGCCCAGGAACCAACGGCGGGAGAGCGGCATGGGTGTGATCAGTCTGTTGTGGGGCGTACTGGCGCTGTTGTGGATGATCCTGGCGCTGATACCGCTGCTGGGCTGGGGCAACTGGTTCCTGATCCCGTTCGCTGCCGTCGGCGCGGTGATCGCCGCGCTGGGCATCCTGTTCACCCACCCGAGCAAGCGCGGCCGGGCCTGGGCCGGGCTGGTCCTGAACGGCATCGTGGTGGTGGTCGGCATCCTGCGCCTCGGCCTGGGCGGCGGCGTGATCTGAGCCCGTCCCGGGGTGCGACAGGGCGTCGCAGGCACACGGCCCACAGCCGGGTGGGGGCGTACAATGAGCGGCTGCGCGAGCCCCCCGCGTGCCTGTGAATCCGCGCCCGGCGCGGCTGCCCGATGATCATCCGACCCCGTCCCCACGGCTGGCAACTGCTGTACATCCTGCGCGGCTCGATCGTCAAAGCGATCGCGCCGAAGGTGCTGGCGATCCTGATCCTGTCCATCGCGGTCGCCGCGGTGGTTGAACTGGCACCGCCGACCGGCATCGAGCGCGTTTCGGTCACCCCGTTCACCCTGCTCGGCCTGGTGCTGTCGATCTTCCTCAGCTTCCGCAACAGCGCCTGCTACGAGCGCTGGTGGGAAGGCCGCAAGCTGTGGGGCCAGCTGGTCTTTGAATCGCGTTCGCTGGCCCGCCAGGTCAATCTGCTGCTGGCCGATGACCATGGCCGTCGCCGCCGCATCGCCTATGTCACCACGGCCTTCGCCCATGCCCTGGCCGGGCGCCTGCGCGGGCGCATCGTGGCCCTGATGGCCCTGCCGTGGCTGGACAAGCGCCAGCGTGAACAACTCGGCCAGCGTGAGAACGTGCCTGACGCGCTGCTGTCGATGATCGCCGCCGAACTGGCCCAGGCCCTGCGCGCCGGTGACCTCGACCCGATCCTCTACGCCCAGCTGGAGGAGCGCCTGCACGCGATGTCGTCGATCCAGGCCGGCTGCGAGCGCATCCTCACCACACCACTGCCGTTCGCCTACACCCTGCTGCTACACCGCTGCGCGTGGATGTTCTGCGTGCTGCTGCCGTTCGGCCTGGCCAGTTCGCTGGGCTGGGGTACGCCAGTATTGTCGGCGGTGCTGGCTTACGCCTTCTTCGGCCTGGACCAGCTGGGCGAGGAAATGGAAGACCCGTTCGGCCTGGAGCCGAACGACCTGCCGCTGGACGCGCTGGTGCGCACGATCGAGATCGACCAGCTCGACGCGCTCGGCGAACGCCCCTTGCCCGAACCCCTGCTGCCGCAGGGCTACCTGTTGCAATAGCCACTCCTCGGAGCCTGCCATGTCCCACCCGCTTTACCGCCCGCGCCGCATGCGCCATGACGAGTTCTCGCGCCGCCTGATGCGCGAGAACACGCTGACCACCGACGACCTGATCTACCCGGTGTTCGTGCACGAGCTTGCCGGCCGCACTGCAGTGCCGTCGATGCCGGGCGTGGAGCGGCTGTCGATCGAAGAACTGCTGAAGGTGGCCGAGGAAGCGCTGGAACTGGGCATTCCGGTGATCGACCTGTTCCCGGTGATCGACCCGTCGCTGAAGTCGCTGGACGCGTCGGCGGCGTGGGCCGAGGACGGCCTGGCGCAGCGGGCGATCCGCGCGCTGAAGTCGCGCTTCCCGGAGCTGGGGGTAATGACCGACGTGGCGCTGGACCCGTACACCACGCATGGCCAGGACGGCATCATCGACGACAAGGGCTACGTGCTGAACGACATCACCGTCGACGCACTGGTCAAGCAGTCGGTGTCGCATGCCGAGGCGGGTGCGGACATCGTGTCACCGTCGGACATGATGGACGGCCGCATCGGTGCGATCCGCCGCGGGCTGGATGTCTCCAACCACATCAACGTGCGCATCATGGCCTACTCGGCCAAGTACGCTTCGGCGTTCTATGGCCCGTTCCGTGATGCGGTGGGCAGCGCGGCCAGCCTCGGCAAGGCCGACAAGAAGACCTACCAGATGGACCCGGCCAACGGCGACGAAGCCCTGCGCGAAATCGCGCTGGACCTGGAAGAGGGCGCCGACATGGTGATGGTCAAGCCGGGCATGCCCTACCTGGACCTGGTACGCCGGGTCAAAGAGACGTTCGGCGTGCCGACCTTCGCTTACCAGGTCAGCGGCGAGTACGCGATGATGAAGGCCGCCTTCGCCAACGGCTGGCTGGACGAGCGCGCCTGCGTGATGGAGTCGCTGCTGGGCTTCAAGCGGGCCGGTGCCGATGGCGTGCTGACCTATTTCGCGCCGCAGGTGGCGCGATGGCTGCGCGAGCGCTGACAATAGCGCGACGATAGACGGAGGAATGCGCGATGGGACCCGAACTGGGATGGATGCAATGGTTGATCTGGGGCATCGGTACGCTGGTGTTCGGCGCCATCATCGTCGGTGTCTTCATCGCGGCCTGGCGGGCCGGCAAGCGTCCGCCGGAGCAGCTGTCGGCGGCCCGTCACGTGGCCCGTGAGCAGGCCCTTCCGGACAGCGTGCAGGCCGAACTGGCGGCGTTGAACCAGCGCAAGGACAAAGGCCAGCTGAGCGAGGTCGAGTACGAGCAGCAGCGTGCCAGGGTGTTGTCGCGCTGACGCATCCGCATGGGTGGGTGCCAACCTTGGTTGGCACTTTCCTGCATGCCAACCAAGGTTGGCATCTACCAGACGGCTATCCACGCGTGGCGTGGATCTACTGCACGCACCCGGGCACCGCCGCCACCTTCGGCACCGCCAACCGGTATACATCCACGCCGCCGGCACGCGGCGCCTTGGCCGGCATCCATATGGTGGGTGCCAACCTTGGTTGGCACCTTCCTGCATGCCAACCAAGGTTGGCATCTACCAGACGGCTATCCACGCGTGGCGTGGATCTACCGGATACACCCGGGCACCGCTGCCACCTTCGGTACCGCCAACCGGTACACATCCACGCCGCCGGCACGCGGCGCCTTGGCCGCACTGCTGGCGACCAGCATCTCGCCCGGCCTGGCGTTGTCGATCACCGGCGCGCCGGTCCAGCCACCGGGCTGGTTGAACGACAGCCCCAGCGGCTGCAGCGCCACGCCGCTCCACGCGCAGCCGCTGCTCCAGACCTCCGCGGTCGCGCCGCTGCCACGGCTGAACACCACCGCGCCATCATTGCCGAGCCAGTCAGCGTCGGTCTCGTCCTCGGCGCTGTTCAACGCGCCCAGTGCGGTGGCGGAACTGCGCCTGCCGTCGGCGTCCAGCGCGGCCACGAACAGGTCCCAGCCGGCGCCATCGCCCTGCTGGCGGGCAAACAACAGGCGCTGGCCATCCGCGCTCAGGGCCGGCCCGCGCTCTTCCTGGCGCCCGCCGTCACCGGCCAGCGGCTGCGCCGGGCCCAGCTGGCCGTCGGCGGCCAACGCGGCGCGGTACAGCGCCAGCTTGCCGTCGCGGCCGGCCGCGAACAGCAGCCAGCGCCCATCGCGGCTGAGGTAGGGATCGCGGGCCTCATCGGCCACGTCCACCGGCAGGGGCTGCGCCTGCTGCCAGCGGCCATCGACCACGCGCGCCTCCCACAGGCTCCAGCCGGACTCGCTGCGGCGGGCGAAAACGATGCGCTGGCCATCGGCACTGATCGTGGCGCGGCCCTCGTCGGCGCGGGTCGAGACCACGCCCATGCCTTCGATGCCGTACTCGTTCAACGCCATCGCCACGGGGGCAGAGAGTAGACTGGCGGCGAGCACCAGCAGGGGCGGGGTGATGCGCATCATCCGGGTCCGTGCACGAAAGAGCATCAGTCTAGCCAGCTTGAGGATTCCATGACCGACCGTTACGCCGTCTTCGGACACCCCGTTGCCCACTCGAAGTCGCCGCAGATCCATGCGACGTTCGGTCGCCAGGAAGGCATCGCGGTGGATTACCGCGCAATCGACCTGGCCCCGGATGCATTCCTGGCCGGCCTGGAGGCGTTCGCCGCCGAAGGCGGTGTCGGCGCCAATGTCACCCTGCCGCACAAGGAAACCGCGTTCTCGGTGTGCACCACGCTGACCGCACGGGCGCGCCGCGCCGGCTCGGTCAACACCCTGCTGCGCAAGGGCGACCGCTGGCACGGTGACACCACCGATGGCATCGGCCTGGTGCGCGACCTGACCGACCGCCACGGCCTGGACCTGCGTGGCCGCCGCATGCTGCTGATTGGCGCCGGTGGCTCCGCACGCAGCGTCGCCCCGGCGCTGCTTGATGCCGGCATCACCGAACTGGTGGTGGTCAACCGCACGCCGGAACGCGCCGATGAACTGATCGACGCGATGGGCGAACCGGGCCGCGCGATCAGCCGCTACTGGGAAGACCTGCGCGACCTCGGCGACTTCGAGCTGATCGTCAACGCCACCTCGGCAGGCCGCGACCGAGATGTCGAGTTCAAGCTGCCGCTGTCGCTGGTCAACTCGATGACCACCGCCGTTGACCTGAACTACGGCGAAGCCGCCATCGCCTTCCTGGCCTGGGCGCGCGCGGCGAACTGCCGCAATACCGTCGATGGCCTCGGCATGCTGGTCGAACAGGCCGCCGAGAGCTTCCTGCAGTGGCACGGCGTGCGCCCGCAGACCGACGAGGTCTACCAGTCGCTGCGCCGGGGTGCGGCCGTGCTGGCCGGCGAGGACTGAACCATGGACAGCACCGCCTTGCTGTTGACCGTACTGAGCATGGTCGGCGTACGCCTGCCGGTGCTGATCGCACTGTGCGTGGGCCTGGTCTGGGTGGTCGGCGCGCCGCGCGATGCCACCCGTACCGGCGCGCTGGTCGGCCTGCTGCTGTTGCTGCTGTCCTGCCTGGGCGGCCTGGCCGCCGGCATCCTGCCGATGTGGCTGGTCAGCAGTGGCAACTTTGGTGCCGTGTCGGGCATGGGCGCCGTGCTCGGCGTGCTGCACTTCGCACTGGCGATGGTCGAGGCCATCGGCGTGGTGCTGCTGGTATGGGCGCTGGTGCGCCTGCTGCGGCTGCGCGGCAACCCGGTGCAGTGACACCCCGGTGACGGCCCTGGGCCGTCGCCTGTAGCGCCCGGCGTGTTCATCCCGCTGCCCGGCGTCGTCGCTGCCCCGTTCAGGGTGCCAGCGGCGGCGGACGTCGCCGGCCATGCGACAATGACCGGCCTGATCCAGCCACGGTACTTCCCGGCGTGACCGAAACCGTCGCCGCTCCGCGCACGCTCGATGACCCCTTGAAGGACGCGATCCGCAAGGCGTACACGACGCTGCAGGCCAATACCCCCGGCTTCTCCACCCGCCGCTCGCAGAGCCAGATGATCGGCGTGGTGTCGCGTGCGCTGTCGAAAAGCGGTGGCGTCGGCGTGGTCGAGGCGCCGACCGGCGTCGGCAAGAGCCTGGGCTACCTCACCGCGGGCGTGCCGATCGCGCTGGCCAGCAAGAAGAAGCTGGTGATCAGCACCGGCACCGTGGCCCTGCAGTCGCAGCTGGTCGAGCGTGATATCCCGAATTTCCTCAAGGCCACCGGCCTGGAAGCGACGGTGGCGCTGGCCAAGGGCCGTACCCGCTACCTGTGCACGCGCAATGCCGCCGAGGCGCAGGGCGAGGGCTCGCAGGGCGGCATGTTCGAGGATGACGCGCCGCTGTTCGACCGGCCGCTGGCGCCGATCGAGATGGACATCGCCAAGCGTCTGACCGACGCCTTCACCGGCGGCAGCTGGGATGGCGACATTGACAACGCGCCAGAAACCATCAGCCCCGGCCTGCGCAGCCGCATCACCACGCCGGCTTCGGGTTGCGCCGGGCGCCGCTGTGCCTATTCGGCGCAGTGCGCGGTACTGCGTTCGCGCAATACCGTGCGTGACGCACAGATCGTGGTGACCAACCATGCGCTGCTGCTGTCGGCGTTGTCGATCGGCGACAGCGACAACGGCCAACCGTTGATCGCGGCGCCGTCGGACATGCTGCTGGTGCTGGACGAAGGCCATCACATCGGCAACGTGGCGATCGACCAGGGCGCGGCCAGCCTGGCACTGGACGAGATGGCCAAGCGCACCGGCCGCCTGCAGATCCTGATCGCCGGCGCCTACCGCGCGGTCGACAAGGACCGCCTCGGCAACCTGCTGCCCAACGAAGCGATCGAGGTGGCCAGCAACGTGGCCAAGCAGCTGCGTGCCTTCCGTGACCACATCGAACGGGTGTGGATGCCGGCGCCGGCCGACGAGGAACCGATGTGGCGCGCCGCCAACGGTCGCCTGCCCGAGGCCTGGCGCGAGCCGATCGAAGCGCTGGCCGACGATACCCGCAGCCTCTACAACTGGGCGCATGCGGCCACCGCGCAGGTGGCCAAGGGCAAGCCGGACGATGCCGCGCGCGAGCGCCTGCAGCGCAACCTGGGCATGGCGCTGGAGATGATCGAGCAGCAGTACAACCTCTGGCAGGCGTGGCGCCGCGAGGACAAGGACGGCGCGCCGCCGATGGCGCGCTGGGTCACCGCCACCCGCGACGGCGACCTGGTGCTGCACGGCTCGCCGGTGTCGGCCGCGCACGTGCTGCGCAAGCTGCTGTGGGACGAAGTGGATTCGGTGGTGATGACTTCGGCGACGCTGACCGGCGGCGGCGATTTCCAGTCGCTGGCGATCGACAACGGTATTCCCGAAGAGGCCGAGATGGTCTCGCTGTCCTCGCCGTTCGACCTGCCCAACCAGGCCGAGCTGATCGTGCCCAGGTTCCCGGTCACGCCGGACGACCGCGAGGGCCACCCGCGCGAAGTGGCGCGTTACCTCGACACCGAGCTGGACTGGGCCAAGGGCTCGATGGTGCTGTTCACCTCGCGCTGGAAGATGGAGAAGGTGGCCGGCCTGATGCCGGCCGCGCGCCGCAAGCAGGTGCTGGTGCAGGGCGATATGTCCAAGACCCGGCTGATCGACGAACACCTGCGCCGCGTCGCGGCGGGCGAGGGCTCGGTGCTGTTCGGCCTGAACTCGTTCGGCGAGGGCCTCGACCTGCCCGGCGAAGCCTGTACCACGGTGGTGATCACCCAGGTGCCGTTCGCGGTGCCGACCGACCCGCAGACCGCCACGCTCAGCGAGTGGTTCGAAGGGCGTGGGCTCAACGCGTTCAACCTGATCGCGATTCCGCACGCGCTGCGCACGCTGACCCAGTTCGCCGGCCGCCTGATCCGCACTTCCACCGACACCGGCCGGGTGGTCATTCTTGATTCGCGGCTGCTGACCCGCCGCTACGGCAAGCGCATCATCGACGCGCTGCCGCCGTTCAAGCGCGTGATCGGCTGACCTGTAGTGCCGGCCGCTGGCCGGCAAAACGGGGACGGAGGGGATTAAGACGCAAATGGCACAAACGACCTGATCCGTTCCGTCCCCGATGGCTAGCGCCGCAGTGGCAGCCATTGTCCTTCGCTGGCGCTGCGCCACAGCCATTCCACCGGCCCGAAGCGATGGTCGCGCAGCCACCACGCACTCGCCCACAGCTGCAGCGGGAACACCACCGCTGCCACCAGCAGCACCGGCCACAGCCCGTGCTGCGGGCCGATACCCCACCCGAAGCCGGCAAACAACGGCACGCAGATGGCGCTTTGCAGCAGGTAGTTGCTCAGTGCCATGCGCCCGGCCGGGACGAACACGCGCAGCACGCGTTCGGCCCATGGGCGCAGATAGAGCAGGGCGAAGATGGCGGCCGCCGCGATGCCCAAGGCCAGTGGCGCAACGCGGTACGACACGCGCAGCAGGTAGCCGGGAACGCCCGCACGCAGCGCCGGCCATGCCTGCTTGAGCGCATCGGCGTGGGCATCGATCCACAGGAACGCGGCCGTCAACAGCAGCCCACCAAGGGCAATCGAGCGCAGCAGCGGCCGGTGTGCCTGCGGCTGCTGAAGCAGGCCGCGACGGCCGGCCCAGTAGCCCAGCAGGAAGCGGCCGAGCACGAAGAACAGCAGTGCCCAGTTGCTCAGCTTCAGCCATGCCGCCAGCTGCAGGTTGTGCCACCACGCCTGGGCCAGGTTGCCGTGCGCCAGTGCCTCGAGCGCTGTAGCGTTCATCTGCGCGCGCGGTGTGAGCAGGGCCACCCATTCGCGGATCCACGGCGACAGCAGCGGCGGCAGCAGCAGGGCGATGAACAGGCCACTGCACAGCAGGGCACGATCGCCCAGGTGCCGGAACAACGGCAGCAGCAGGCCGACCAGTGCGTACACCAGCAGGATGTCACCCCACCACAGCAGCACCGAATGCAGCAGGCCGATCACCAGCAGCACCGCCATCCGCCGCAGGTGGGCGGCCATGCTGCCGGGCGCATGGCCGTCCATCTGCATCGCCACGCCCATGCCGAACAACAGCGAGAACAGGGTGATTGCCTTCATGTCCACCAGCCATTCCATGCCGGTGCGGATGGCCTGGTCGAGTGCCGCGCTGGGCAGCGCCTGCTGCGCGGCCTCGGTCATCAGCGCATCGAGCGAGAAGAAGCGCAGGTTGACCAGGAACACGCCGAGCAGCGCGAATCCACGCAGGGCATCGATGAGGGGCTGTCGCGGCGGGCGGTGGGTCATGCCCTGCAGCGTACCGGATCGGTAGTGCCGGCCGCTGGCCGGCAACCTCATCGATGTGCAGACGCATTGTGCAGATGCCGGCCAGCGGCCGGCACTACCACACAGGGGTCAATCGCCGAGCAGGGCGGTGTTGCGCACGGCGCCCTTGTCGGCGCTGGTGGCGAGCAGGGCGTAGGCCTTCAACGCGCTGGTGAC
>NZ_JAOEDV010000005.1:0-103858 GCF_029837545.1 Stenotrophomonas sp. GD04024
GCCTCATCCGGCATGCCGGGGAAGCCGCTGTGCCAGACCTGCACCCCCTCATAGCTGCTCAGCAGGGCGTCACCGTTGTACAGCTCGTCCACGCGGCCAACGTTGAGCCCCGGCGTCAGCACCAGCGACAGGTACTGCTCGTCACCCTCATAGTTCATGTAGGGCTTGCTGGCCACGTCCGGCGCGATGCGCACCGTACCGAGAACGAACGACAGCGGCTCATAGGCACGCATCCGATTCCGGGGCGCCGAAATGGAGAAGAGTGTGTCGGCCGGAGCCGAGGCGGCAGCGCTGGGCAGCTTAGGGCCCAGCACCTTGTTGATCAGCAGGCTGCCGGCGGCATAGACGGCCACGCGCGCGAGCGTCGTACCCAGCACCGTGGACGTGCCGATGCTGAAGCCGGCAATCGCCGCGCCGCCGAGGGTGAAGTAGGCCAGCGCGACCTGGGCCACCAGCCGGATCGCACTCTTGCCGACCACGCCCCGGATTTCGATCACCTGGCCGTGCTTTGGATACACGTTGCTCCACAGGTGCCGCTCAACCGGCCGGCCGCCGATGGTCACCAGCCACGCCTGCCCGTCCAGACCTTCCACATGGCGCGCCAGGAAGGCATAGAGGCTCTCGCCCGGGCGCAGGTCGGCCTGCAGGTTGCGCTGGCCATCAAGCATCACCGGATGCGGGGTGATGATCAGGCGGCCGGCATCGGTAGGCGTGTGCATCAGGCCCATGCGTAGTAACCCTCGATTCGCAGCCCGAAATCGGGCAGATCGCGCACGCGGTGCAGCACGCTGCAGCCGTTGCGCTCGTTGCTGTGAAGGACCCAGCCCTCATGGGCCAGGAAAAAGAAAACCCCGGCATGGCCGGGGTTTCGGTGTCCCTGATCGAACATCAGGACAAGATCGCCGTCTTCGGGTGGTCCGTCTCGGCGGTGGGCGTAGGGCCGCGACAGTGCCCCCAGCTCAGCCGCGCCCTGCAGCCCGCGCGGGCGGCGCCCCGGTAGGGTGATCACCCTATCGAACAGCTGCAGCTGTACGAGCACCACCAGGTCGGCGCAGTCGAACCCGTCTTCGTCGTAGGGGATGCCCACAAACTTTTCCACCTCGCCAAGGCGCATCAGAAAATCCCCGGCAGGGTGTACGGGTTGGCCCGCAGCGTCACGGCTTGCTGGCGCGTCAGGAAGTCCACCCCGAGCTGGGCCGATGCCGTGCTCGTGTTCACCACGACCTGCGTCATCGGCAGGTCGTAGCTCGCCTCGATGACATTGGCATCGGCGCGGTCGGTAATCATCAGGCGCGCCGTAACCAGCTCCCCCGGCTGCAACCGCTCCAGATCTTCGGTGATCGATCGGCCCACGTTGTCCAGCACCAGTTGCGCCCGCGGCGCCTGCCCGCCCACGTCGTCAGGCAGCTTGAAGCCGAACGGGAAGCCCATGTAGGACTTGCCCTGACTCACCCAGTCTGCCGTGTCATTGACGATGCGCAACGCCTCCACGAACGATGGGGCGCTCAGCTCCAGCAGCAGCAAGATGCCGGTGGTGTCGTCGGTGCGCTGTCGGCGCTCGGTGAAAGTGCTCATCGAAGATACTCCACGACCGCGTCCAGCCTGAAGTCCCCGGGAAGCTTTTCGTCAGGCACAAGATCGCCAATGGCTCCATTCTCAAACCGTGCCTTGATCACCTTCCCTGTATATGGATGCACCATCTCAAACCACCCGATTCGCTTGATCGCGTCGAAGTACCAGGCATCGAAAGCCATGGCATCATCGATGTTCGCGAAGTAGAAATTCATGGATTGCTTGACGAGCACATGGCTGTTCAGAAGCCGCTGCCGCGGAACTCCCCTCTCCATCTCCGTCCGCTCGACCGAAGGATCGAACGAGCGCTTCTGCCCGTCGAAAGTGATCCTTGCAACTGCTGGCAGAGTTTCCATCAGATCGAATCTCCCAAACCGAAACGGCCCTTGATTGCCGCGTACGTTGAACCTGTGCCGCCAGCGATACGCCCGCCAATTGCCTGGTCCAGCTGGCCAAGCAGCACCTCGATCTCGAGGCCGCCGTTCCCGGTACGCGATGCGCTGGCCGTCGTGCCTGCTGGAGCGTTCTTCACGCTCACATTCACGTCCAAGGGTCCAATCGCGCCCCACGCACCTCGACCAGCTACCACGCCTCCGTCTGCATAGCCGCGCAACCCACGGCGCATGGCCTCGACCACACCCAGGCCGCCCGCACGTGCGATGTCAGCCTGCGACCAGACAACCTCGCCCTTGTGCACAACGCCGGCTGGTTCGTACATGCCTCCATCACCGGTGTAGCCGCCGGACGAGAAGCCCCACGAGCCGGAGAACAGGGTTCCCACGTTCCCGGTGTGGCCACTGCCTCCGCCAAAGCCGTTCGCGATACCCATGACCGCCTGCCGCAATGCGATCTTGGCCAGATCAGCCAGGATGGAGCGGGTCATGTCTGAGAAGCTGACCTTGCCGTTCTGCGTGAACTTCACCCACACATCTTCGAGTCCGCTGAACACCGATCCGACAACACCACCCATCTGCTGCGCGGCGTTGGCGGCCTGCTGGCGGTAGTTCTCCCATGCGCTGGCAGCCCCCAGCAACCAGTTTCCCTCTGCGGACTGGAGCTCTGCATACCCATCGCGGACAGCCTGCACGCGATCCAGCGTCTTGGCCAGCAGGATCGCCTTCTCTTCGTCGAAGGTGGAATCATCGATCTGATCCGCGTTGCGCTGAAGCGTGAGCTGCCGGAGCTTTTCAGCCTGATCGTCGTATGCATCGTTGATGCGCTGCTGGATCTCATACTCGCGATCGCCCATGCCGACCTGGGCAACGCGTGTTTCCAGGTGGCGCCGGAGTGCGACGTTGCTGGCCTCCAGGGCGGCCGTGTAAGCGTCGATCGCGGACTTGCGGTTCTTGGTCGCCCGCTCTTCCTCAGTAGCCAGCACCTCCAGCTTTGCTGCCCCTTCAGTTCGAACTTTCGCCAGCCTTGCTTCGAGCTCTCCGAGCTGGCGTTGAACGGTGATTCCTTCCTTGCCAGCAGCGTTCTGCGCGCGCAGGAATGAGATCTGCCCCTCCAGAGAGCGGGCATCGGCATCAGTGCCGGCCTGGGTCAGCTCCCGCATGCGGCTGTAGTACGCCTCGGCAGTGATCTGCCGCGCGGCATACTGTGCGCGAAGCGTCTGGGTACTGGCAGTAATGGACGCCTGCTCCTGCACCAGATCGTCCTTATACCCTTGAAGAGCTGCGCCGCGTGCCACGGATCCGTTGCCTGACTTCGCCTTTTCCTTGTACTTCTTCTCGATCGCCTCGACCGCCGCAGCGCGACGACCTTCGATCTTCTCGACCTCTGCGGTCAGGCCGGCAGCCTCGGCCTGGCGCCGAACCTTCTCCGCCTCTCCGTTGATCCGAGCAATCTCGTCCTTCTTCTTCTGCTGCTTGCTCGCCTGTGAATCGATGATGGCATCACTGCGTTGCAGAAACTCAACGCTTGCGTCTTCCGCAGCCTTCAGCTCCGCTTCCTTCCGCTCCTTTGTAAGGTCGGTGGCCAGCGCCTTGATCCTGTCTGATCGATCCTTGATCGACTTCTCCATCGCAGCGAGCGCGATCGGATTCCTCGCCAGCGGCAGGCCTCGCTGGGTGCCGTTGGCCAGATCGTTCAACTTCGCCAGCTCTCGCTGGTTCTCGGCAATCAGGTGCTGCATCTGCGCTGCCGCCGGCGCGAGGCCTACGTTCGCCTGCATGGCTGACCACGCCTTGGTGGCTTCGGCCCACAGATCCTTGAAACCACGGATTACCTGGTTTTGGCTGGCACGCACCTTGGCCATGGCCATCACCGTCTCATCGGCAGCAGCACGGGTGATTACGGTCACCGCATCCTGATTTCGACCCTGCTCTTGCAGCGCTTTCACCTGCTCGTAAAGCGCCACGGTCATGAAGTTGACCTGTTCGTTGAGCTTCTGCGCTCCCTTGACCGGGTCTTCGGCCAGCTTCGCGTAGAGGGCAATTGTGTCTTCCAGCGCCTGGCCGGTGACTTCCTTCATGGCAACAGCCGCGTTGGCGACGTCCTGAAGATTCTGCGCTGCGATCTTTCCGTTCGATCCAACAGCCTGCGCCGCCTCCGCTCCTGCGCCAGCCGATACCTGCAGCGTGTCACTGGTCTTCTTGGCCATATCGACCAGCGTTAGAGTGGTTGCTGCCGCTTCATTGCGCGACAGCACCAAGGCCCTTGTGTAGGCTTGGGCTTGCTGTTCCGCGTCATACCATGCGTAGACCACTAGACCGACAGCTGCTGCCGCGACGGTGTATGGGTTCACCATCCCCAGCAGCGCCGACGACACGCCCTTCAACGCCGGCTCGACACCACCGAAGCTGTCCTTGATCTGGCCACCTTGCTGCACCAACACGGTAAAGAACGGCATGCCGCCCTGCAGGCTGGTGAAAATATCGGTGAACTGCGCAGGCAGCTGACGCATCGCCTGCGCCGTCTGGCCCGCAGATACTCCGAGATCTGCAATTGGGCTCTTCGCCGGCAGCGGCCTGCCTGCCTCGCTGCGCACTTCGCGCAGCTGCCTGGTCAGCATGCCAAGGCCCTGTCGAATGTCGGCCAGGTCGGCGCTGATACGTACACGCAGGTTGGCAGAGGGCTCAGCCATTTGTGGGTAACTCCTTCGGGGGTTGAGCCGGACCGGTGCCGGTCATCAGGTTCTGGAACTGCTGCCAGCCAGCGGCATCGGCGCCGAATGCCACGCGAACGGCCAGTGCGAGCTCGGCCAGTCGCTGCCGGTCATCCCTGGCCGCAGCGGCGGTGAAGGCCCGCAGCTGCGCCAGGGTGTAGCCGAGTACTTCGCGCCGGCGGTGCCCGCGCGCGATCAGGTACTGGGCGAGGTCGGCGGCACCGACGGGATGACCGCCGTCCTGATCGCCTCCACCATTCGCCTCAGTCGGAGGGCAAAAAAATCGCGATTGAGGCCCGCCACCGCCTCGAGCAGCTGCGCCACTTCTTCCAGTGACCCTGCAGCAATCCACTGCGGTTCGCGCCCGACCACCACGGCCAAGGCAGTGGCGATCTCGGTGCTGTCCTGTTCGAGCAGGTCCAGCACCAGCGCTCCGACGTCGACCGCCGACGAGCCCTCGGGCAGGCCAGCGATCATCGCGATACGCCCGATCGTGGAACGGCTGGCGGTTATGAATGGCCCCAGCTGTTCGAGCCGCAACGGCCCCACTACCAGCACTTCACCGCGGAATGAAACTGAGCGAGTGGGCGGGGTGATGGCGTCCATGTCCTGCACCGTCACTTCTCCTGCTGCCAGTAGAAGTAGGCCGATTTGTCGCTGCCAGTGGCCTTGGCGGCGTCCTTCAACAACTTGCCCGGCACGCTACCCTGGCCGAACTCGTTGCCGATGAGCCCCATGCTTTCGATGACGCCGCCAGACACCTTGTGGCACACCAGGCGTACGGCCTTGCCGCTGCGTGCTTCGTTGGCGCCGTAGAACTGAACTTCGTAGAACTTCTGGCTGGTAACTGCGGCTTCGACGTGGCCCAGAGCCGCGTTCTTGTACGAAACCTTGACGTTCGGGCTACCGTCGGGGTCTCCGGCTGGGATTGAGGTCCCGACCGGGATGAACAGCATCCCGCGCTCCAGGCGGTAGTCCTTGCCAGCCTCATACGTGGCGGTACCCGTCATCGGCTTGACCGAGGTGATCTCGGCAGCAATGCGCGCCAAGGGTGCATATGCCCCTACCGATACGCGCACTGCCTCGTCAGCAACGGTGCCGGCGGCGATGTCGGAGGCCTTGCCGCGGGTGGCGCGCGCGAAGTTTGCCGGGCTGAAGTCGTGGAAGGCGTAGTTGAGATTCCACCCGGTGACACGGTCGACGCTATTGGCCGTTCCGCCACCCGGGTTCTGGTTGTCGGCCAGCTCGATGGTGTTGGTCTGCGCCGAGGTGCTGAACGCGGATACGTTGCCGATCTCTTCGAACGGCAAGCCGCTGTTCCACTCGCGGATGAGGACGATGCCGCTGCCCAGGTAGCTGTAATCTTCGGCCATGATGGCTCTCCAGTTGGGTTGCCGCGGTGCGGCGGGTTACTTCTTGGGGATGTGGGACTGGTAGGTGATCAGTACGCCGACCCAGCCTGCGCCGGCCCTCTCCGGCATCAGCGGCTCCATGCCGACGTACACCGGCACCTGGATGCCGTCAGGGAAGTTGCGGGCGACTTCGCGGGTGTCCAGAGCCGCCTCGATGTCGGTCACCAGGTCGTCCAGCACCTGCTGGTATTCCTCGGTGTCGGAGGGAACCTTGGCGATGACGCTGACCGTGGTCAGGCGGTGCGTGTTGACCTTCGAGGGGCTCTCCGCCCGCTGCTGCTTCTCGATCACGGCCGTCAGCACGGCCTGGGTGTCCTGGTCACCGGGTTTCGGCTCCAGCGTCCACCCCGCGCCAGCGTCGGTCAGGTAGTCGTTCGCGGTGCTGATCTGCTGCAGTGTCTTGCCCATGGCCAGCAGCAGCTGCTTCCGTGGGCTGGGGGCGCGGTCAGACATTGGCCACCTCCCACACCGCCGTCGATTCATCGGCGCGGATCTTCTGCACCAGCTTCAGGCGGCGCCCGGTGCCTTCAATGCGCACCACACCACCAGCCCGCGGCTCCACTTCGGACAGCTGCAAGGTCACCTTGTCGATGGTGGTGGCCACAGGCGCCACGTCATCCGGCGTGAACTGCTCGACGCCCTCATCCAGCAGCACCGTGCACGGCACCTCCACGCTCGCACCAGGCGGCAGGTAGAAGGCGCCGTCTGCAACGCCGGCGGCGCGGAATGCGCCCATGGCCACGGCGTCGAACGCCTGTAGGAACGCTTTCTGGTTCAAGGCAGCGGCCTCGCGGTTTCCATCGCCTTCTCCAGCTCGCGCTTCAGGAAGAACGGCATCAACCGCTTCCAGGTGTCCTCGGCCATGCCGAAGATGTCGTAGCGCGGCGTGTAGGCAGCGGTGTTGGTGAAGATGAAGATGGAGCGGACACCGGATCCGCGTCCGATCCGCTCGTAGATGCCCGGGCGCAGCACGCCGCGGCGTTTGGTGATCACGAAGTACTCGCCATCACGGTTGTTGTGCTTGCCCCGCCGTCGTTTCTGGCTGACGTTGGTCTGGTTCTGGTACCGGTCCCGCTGGGCGCCCAGCTGCGACAGGATCTTGGTCACCTGGCCGGCCGGCACGTTGCCGAACTGGTTCGCTTGGGCACCGCGCCCCATCACCGCAAACTGCGTCGGCGAAAGCAGACCTCGGCTCTGCAGCAGCCGCTCGAAGCCCTTCCGGCGGCGCTGACCACCATCGACCTCGGCCAGCAGGTACTTGGCCGGCGGCGTGCCCTTAAATGCCTCGTCTCGGATGAAGATTTCGGCGTAAGGCTGGTCTTTGGTGGCCTTGCGGTACATGGCCGCGTTGACCGTGAGCGGCGTCGGGCGGTCGAACACCTTCGGCGCTTGGCGCTTCCATCGCTCGCGGATCTCGTAGGCCACCTTGTTGGCGGCCTGCGATGCGGCATAGGGGAGCTGCGACTGCTCCAGGTCGGTCAGCTTTCGCCCGAAGGCGTTGTCGGGGTCGACCCCGATACTGATCTGGGCCATACACCCTCCTGCCCGGCCCGCCGAAGCGGGCCAGGCACTGCTTGCTTACTTCGAGCCGGCCTTCAGGCGGATCACCGCGTCCGGTCGGGTGTTGATGTTCAGCGGGTTGGACTGGCTTTCCAGCTGGATGCCCTTGTTCATGCGCATCGGGGCGGTCTTGGTGTAGTACGGCAGGCCGATGCCGCGCACCGTTTCCAGGTAGTCCGCCGGCGCAAAGCGGGTCAGGAACATGTCCGGCACACCCAGCGGGAACGCGATGGCTTCGCCGTCGGCCAAAGCCAGGTCGCCGCCGGTGTTGCCCTGCAGCTCTTCGAAGGTGATATCGCCGAACACGAAGCCCTTACGGACGTCATCGCGCAGCGCAGCACCGTCCTGCCAGCGCTCGTAGGCCTTCTGCACGTCCGGGTGGTCGGTCAGGGCATCGAAGAAGCCGGCGCTGCAGAACACATGGATGCCGGTGTACGGGATGCCGCCCAGCTTTTCCTCGATCGCGCGCTTGATGGCCATGCACTTGGCGCGGACCTTGGTGGCGTCCTTGTTCAGCTCCATGCCGATGATGGCCTGGTCGACACCGAATTCTTCATAGAAGTCGATGATCACCGAGCCGTCGGCATCGAGCATCTTTCCCTGCAGCGCGCCCATGCGGTGATACTCGATGGTGAAGTCCAAGTCACGCTTGTGCACCGCCTGCAGCGCGTTGACCACGGCGGCAACGTTGTTGCCTTCCGGGTCGGCCGGGTCATAGACGCCCAGCAGCTGGTCAGCCATGACCGTCGAGTTCTGCGGCAGGTGAGTGGTTTCCAGCAGCTTCACCTTGCCACGCTCCAGGCCCTTGGGCTGGCCGGGGGCACCGCGCGGCACGTTCGGCACCAGCACCAGCTTGGTGCCGTTGATGCCCACCTTGACGATGGTGGTGCCGACCAGGCCCTGCTCCTGGAACAGGCCCATGTCGGCAAGGCGGGTGGAGATGCGCGGCAGGTTGTTGATGTAGGCGTTCAGGGCATCGAAGCTCAGCACGCCCAGCGCCAGAAGGGTCTGCAGATCCATGGTGGTTGTTCTCTCGATAGGGGATACGAAAAGGCCCCGCCGAAGCGGGCCTAAGGGTCTATGGTTGAAAGGTGGGTGCTGGGCGATCAGCCGCCGGAGGCAGCGGCGATGGTGATGGTGTCGCTGATGGCTTCTTCCAGGTCGGTGGCGGTCACCTTGAGGGTGTAGTCACCGGCGGCGCTCAGCGTCGCGGCATCCCAGGTGATGACGCCACCAACGGCAGCCTTCGCACCGCCGCCGGCCAGGTTGCCGGTACCGGTGGCCTTGGCCAGGGTGGCGCTGACGGTGCTGCCAGTGACCAGCGCGCCGAAGACGTCCTTGACATGTGCCACGATCGGGCCCAGCGCAACGCCGGCGGTGCCGGTCAGCGGTGCGGACACAAACACCAGGTGATCGGCGGCGTTCGACGCGATCGGCTGCTGGGTCCAGCGGGTGATGATGCCGGACTCGGCCAGGCTCAACGCGGCCAGCAGCTTCTGGTCAGCGGTGACACCGCTGGCCCACACCAGCTTTTCACCGAACACTTCGGCGTCGCGCGCGATCGCGGCGCCCTTGACGGCCAGCGCCGCGGAACTGGTGCCGGTATCGATCGGGCCGTACAGCACTTTCACTGCGTCGGTGCCGTTGGCAGCGACGGTGTTGTCTGCCTTGAGCAGGGTGCCAGCGGACAGCATGCCCTGCCCGGCCGGCAGACGGATCAGTTCGCGGCTGCGCTCGCCGCCCGCTTCGGACAGCAGGAATTCGCCGGTACGGGTGCCGGCCAGGGAGATTTCCATCGTCAGTTACCTCGTTGCTTGTAGATGTGATTGGGATTCAGCTTCGCCTTGTTGTCGGCGGCGCGTTGATCGGCCATGGAAGCCGGGTGTGCGGTGACGACCTGGGTGCTGCGGCCTTCCTCCGCCTTCATCGACAGCAGCTGTGCACGCACCGTGTCGAGGTCGGTGTTCTTCTCGATGAAGCTGGCTGCGAGGGTGTCATCGCCGCGCAGCGCCGCAGCACAGGCGTCCTGCACGGCGGTCGCGTATTCGATGGCACTGGCGGCCGGCTCGGCCTCTTGCAGTGGGCGCCGCAGGAGGGCCACCGCGAGAGCCGGCGGCAGCACACTGGATGTGATTGCTGCTGCCAACGCTGCTGCCGGGTTCTCCACCACTGCTGCAGCCGGTGCAGTGGCCGCCTCGGGCACCGGAGGTGCTGCCGCTGCCTCCGGCTCGTCGTCCGGGTCGGGATTGGCCGACGCGGGCGGCGGCGTTGCTTCGGCGGCACCGAGGTGCGCGATCAGGTCGTGCCAGGTGCCGAGCCGGGTAGCGAAGCCCACTGCCACGGCGGCCTGACCGCGGTAGCAGGCCGCCTCGGTGGCGCGCACGGCCTCAGCCTCCATGCCGAGATTCCGCGCTACGGTGTCCACGAACATCGTGCGCATGTCCTCCAGATCGGCCATGGCCTCAGCGTGCGCTTCCTCGCTGAGCGGGAAGTTCGGGTTGAAGTCGACCTTGCGGGCGCCGGCGAACAGCGGCGTCACCTTCAGGCCGATCTGGGCGTTGTTGCCGCTCCAGTCCTGGTGGAAGCGCACCACGCCGACCGATCCGACGCCGCCGGTACGGCTGATCCAGATCTCATCGCACGCCGAGCCGAGCGCGAAGCCGGCCGAGTACGCATGGTCATCAACCAACGCGTACAACGGCTTTCGGCCGCGCGCCTCGAAGATGTGATCGACCAGGTCGAAGCAGCCCGACGCCATACCACCCGGCGTATCCAGCCGCAGGATGATTGACGTCACCGCGTCGTCGTTGAGCAGTTCATCGAAGGTATCGCGCACCGCGGCATAGCTCACCGGCCCGGGCCCGCTGGCGCCGGGCATCGGCCGGTTCACCATTGCCCCGGACAGGTTGATCACACCGATCAGGTTCTGTGCAACGCCTACCGGCTGACCGTCGGAGCCGGACACTTCGAAGCGGTCGGCCTTCAGCACGCTGTCGTCGCTGGTGACCTTCCCTTCCAGATAGCCGCCCACCAGTGCTTCGCCGATGGCCGGCTGCACCAGCAGGGGCTGATTGAGGACCGCGGCAGCGAGCGAGGCCACCACGGGCGCACGGCTACCGCGACCCAGCATTCGGGCCAACAGGCCAGGCTTACTCGTCATCGTCATTCCTTTCATCGTCGTTGGCGCCAGTGGCGCCGGGATCGTCGTCCTGCCGGGCACCGGAGGCGTTCGTTCGCCTCGGGTCGCTGTCGTAGCGAAGTCCGGCCGCATCTGCGCGCTCGTTGTCCAGCGCCTGCTCGGCGTCGACCTGTTCGGGGTCCTCGCCGGCGCTCAGCACCACCTTGCTGCGCGACTTGAAGCCCGCCCGCACCGCCTTGAGTTCGGAGGTCACGTCCTGCACCGGGTGGCTCCAGGGCCAGCCCTCGGGCACCCACAGGGTTTCGGTCACGTCATCGCGCAGAGCCGCATAGCGCGGCACCTTCAGCAGACCCGAAAGCACGGCCTGGTCGATAAAGGCGTCTCGCACGCGCTGGCAGAACATGGGGATCATGAAGAGCCACTGGTCCTGCTCAATCACCCGGCGGAACTCGTTGAGGATCAGGCGCAGCGCGCGGTCGGATACATTGCGCAGGTCGCCGGTGAGCACCTCGTAGGGCACGTCCTGACTGGCACAGATCGCCAGCAGGTGACCGCGCAGGAACTCTGCATAGTCCGAGCCGGCGCTGGGCGGGTCGGCGAACTCGATTTTTCGACCCGGTGGCAATTCCTGCAGGGTGCCGGGTTCAAGGCCACCCACGGCCGTCCCGTCCGCATCCTCACCGGTGATCAGGTCTCCGATGGCATCACCCTCTTCCCCATCCGCGTTGGCGTCGGTGGTGATGAATCCCGCAAACAGGTTAGCCAGCGCCTGCCGTTCCAGCACCGCGTCATCCAGGCGGTCGAGATTGAACATGCGCAGCAGGGCTGGCGCCGAGCCCGGCACGCCCCGCATCGCACCCGCGCGGTTCGGCCGGTACAGGTGCAGCACCTGCTCCGCCGGCACGCGCACCAGCTCGTTGCCGTTGACCGTCAGCTGCAGGTCGCCGGGGTGCTCCCGGTACATCCAGTAGGCCACGCGGCGGCCGATGCTATCGACCTCGATGCCCTGCCGAATCACGTTGCCATTGCTGGCCAGGCCGTTGTAGTGCTGCGGGCACTGCTCCGATTCGATCAGCTGCACCTGCAGTGGCACCGGCAAGCCGTCCTCGGGCCGTCGGTACCGGAGGCGGGCGAACACCTCACCGGCCTCCTTCCACTCGCGCCAGGCCAGCGCCTGCAGGCCTTCCCACACCAGCACGCCATCGGCGTCAGCGTACTTGCCCCAGCGGGTCCACAGCTTGGTGAGCTTCTTCTTGTGGTCCTTCGTACCCCAGATGGGCTTGGCCTGGATGCCGGTGGCGATGCCATTGGACACGCTCTTGTTGAGCGCGCTGACCATCCAAGGGTCATTCCGGGCCAAGTGCCGGGCACGCGCCAGCAGCGTCGGCAGGCCCAGCAGCGAGGCGTTGGGTCCGAGCGAGGTCGGCCGGAATGTGCGAAGGCGGCGGCCGCTGCCGGCGGCGCGGTAGCTGCTCTCGGCGGTATCAGACATTGCCGGTCCCCGATTGGTAGAGGCGCACGATGCGGCGGCGCCGCGGTGCACCTGCGGCCTGGCCCAGCTCGTCGCGCATCTGCTTCAGCAGGCGGCGCATCTCCACCAGGCTCTGGTAGGTCACGGTGCGGTCGGCGTAGCGGACGCTCAGCACGCCGGCTGCGATCGCGGCCTCCAGCTGCTCGACTTGCTTGTTGGTGAATGCCATTTCAGCGTCCCAGGTACTTGCTTCGGATGACGCGGCGCGTGCGCGTGCGCGGCACTGGCGCCGGCGCAACGTCGTCTGCCCTCACGTCAGGGTTGTCGTCCCACGGCGCGGCCCATGCCGGCGGCGCGGTCCAGTTGATGGCCGGAACCTTCAGCCACAGCGCCATGCCCTCGGCATAGCCGCACAGGTCGAACGCCTCATTGCGCCGTTTCGCCAGGTTCTCCCAGCCCTTGGCCGTTCTCGACTCGGCCGTCAGCTCGGCGTAGAACGCTTCCGGTAGCCAGTCGGGGAAGTGGTAGTAGCCCGGGCCGGGCTCGGCCCGCTTCACGTTGGCGTCGACGGTGTCCTTCAGGCGGTCGACGTTGAGCAGCAGCTGCGGCACATCGCCCTTCGAACCTGATTTGCGATCCCGGCGCTTGCTGCTGTCGGGGAAGGTCTCGCGAAACAACCCGCCCTCGCGGCGCGCATCGCCCTTGATCAGCCTGACCCTGGTGTGCAGCTTTCGGGCCTTGAGGGAACGCCAGAACTCCAGTGCGCGCACCGAGGTTCCCGACTTGCCGCCCCAGTCGATGCCCACGGCGTGGACCGGCATGCTGCGGCCGGTGGCGTCGTCCAGCGGGTAGCGACGGCAGATCACCTTCTCGACCAGGCGTTCCCAGTCTTCCAGGTACTTCGGCGGATCCAGCGGCAGGAAGCCGCCCGAGCCATCCTCGCGCTTGGACGTGCGCAGAGTGAAGGAGTCCACCACCCAGCGCTCCAGCTGCCCGGATTCGCCGATGCCGAAGCCCAGCACCAGCACGACAAAGCGGTTGGCCTGGACGTCGACCTCACCCAGCAGGAAGCGCACGCCAGCGGGAACAGCACCAGCCGGCCAGACCTCTGCGCGCTCTTGCATCTCGTTCGGATCGCTGGCCGACCGCGCCGCCATCGGCACGTAGTTGATGGCTCCGTCCACGTTGTGTGTGGTCTTCAGGGGCCGCTCTTCACCGGTGGTGGCGAAGGTGCGCAGCGCCTGCAGGTAGCGCTCGATCAGCGACTCCCATGACTGGTAGGAGGCGGCGACACCGCCGAGCCAGTAGCTGGCAATGCGCGCCTCCGGCCGGTCACCGGTGACCGTACCGTCGGCGTGCACAACCTGGCCCTCCGCAGCCCAGACGCCGCTGCGGTTCATCCCATCCTTCCACCGGTGCTGCAACCCCACACCGCAGTGGGGGCAGTGCAGCAGCGAGTAGTGCCGCGCCATCTTCTGCACGTCGTCCAGCACGACCCGCTCGAGCAGTTCCTCCATCGGCGGGAGCGCAAAACCGTCATAGCCAGGCGCCGCCTGAAACCGCTCGCCGCACTCCGGACAGGGCCAGTACCAGCGGCGCCGGTCGCCGCGTGCATACAGCGCGGCGATGCCGGCGGCCGGTGGGCCTTGGTGCGGGTGCAGTGGCTTCCAGGCGCCGTCGGCGTAGTCCGTTGCCGGGCTCGATTCGGCCACCACCATGCCGGCGGACATGTACGTCTGGGTGCGCTTCAGCCCCAGGCCGAAGCACTCATCGATCGTCAGGTCGCCGGTGTAGTTGTCCACGTCCGTCATCAGGACGTCGTGGATGTCCTTGCCCGAGAGCACCGACACCGACGGCCAGCCCATGCGCAGCGACATTCCCGACCGGAAGAACTTCAGCAGGATGTTGTCGTCGTGGGCACGCGGGCTCAGCCGGCAGCGTAGCTCCGGGCTGGCGGCGATGCTGCGGGCGATACGGGTCTTGCTGTAGTCCTCGGCAGCATCCTTGGACATCTGCACAACCATGGCATCGGCCGGGTTGCAGGTAATCAGGTAGGCCAGTCGCGCATCGATCAGCGAGATGGTTTTGCCCGACCGCGCCGGGCCTACGAACACCACGGCCTCGTAATGGCGGCTGCCGGTCGTATCCAGCGGCTCGACCATGTAGGGCGTCGTGTCCGGATCCCAGGAGCCGGCGGCGCCGGCGGCGTTGGCCACCTGCAGCACCCGTGCACCCTCGCTCACCCTGATGCGGCGCGGTGGCCGGATCATCTCGGCAACGCCTTGGCGCACGCTACGCGCTGTCGCGTACGTCGTCATCGGTGATGCCCTCATACATTGATTGCCGGACGCGATCGCACTCGTCCTGGACCTTGACCACCTGCTCTGGCGTGAGCCCTGCCTTGCGCTCGAGCACGTCAGGCAGCGTGTCGAAGAACTGCACGACCTTCTTCACCAGCTCGGCGTAGTCGGCCTCAACCTCTGCGGCCGGCACCAGCTGCCCGATGGTCGACTCGACCTTCAGCCGCTCGTTCTCCGACTGGTAGTAGGCGCGGCGCTCCATCGGCGGCAGGTCGCGTGGATCGACCACGCCTTCCGCGCCGAACGCTGCGGCACCCGGATTCACCAGCGCTGGGGCTGCGTCGGCCAAGCGATAGACGTCATGCCCAGCGCGCTTGGTCAGCGGCGGGACGCCGGCCTCCTTCAGGCGCTTGCTGGCCGTTCGGCGGTCCATCCCGAACTCATCCGCCAGCCTGGCCACGGACCAGCCTTTGGTGAACTCGTGGATGTCAGCCATGTTCTACCCGATGCACAGCCTATTCAGGCCAGAAAATGCGGTTTCTCCCGGCAAAAACCGCTAAATGCGTGGCCTGTGGTGGAGCACCCTAGAGGCCGAAATACTGTCTTTTACCGGGGTCCGAATTCCCCCCGGTGGGCTGTGGATATCTCAGGGGCCCCGGCGATTTATCCACAGCTTGCGCACAACTCCGTGAAGGCTGCCAAAATGGTTCCACGTTACGTTCCACGGGAGATGGGCGAGTACAACCTCCGCCTGATCAACTCCCAGAATCCGGCACAGGCTTGCCTTGCACTTGGTTGACGGCATCGAGCTGCGCCTCGTACTGAAGGAGGCATCGTTTCCTTCCGTTGCTCACATCGAACACCTCCGATGGCTTCCCATCGCGCACCCAGCGACAGCGCTTGGTCAGCGCGGCATCGATTGGAACGTAGGTGGCCACCGGCACTTTGATCACGGCCGGCGCTGGCACGTTCTGCTTGACGGGTGCGGCTTGGCAGCCGGCCAGCAGCATGGCGAAGGCAACCACGATGACGCGCATATCAATACCCCTTCAGTGCCGGGCAGGCGGAATCGAGCAGCTCCAGTGCTGCCTTGCAGGTGTCGGGCCGCTGTTCATAGCGACCGCGCCAGATGGAAACCTCCTTCTCGGAAACCTCGATCTTCCCGGCCAGGTCCTGCAGCGCCGCAGCGCTCTCCGCCTTGAGCGCTTCCAGCTTCTGGGCTTCCGTCCGCAGTGCGGCGGCGACCTCGGCCAGACGCTGATCGCGGCTGTCCACGTCGGCCTGCAGCCGAACAGTGTCGGCCTGCCAGTCGGCCCGGACCTTGATGACCTGAGCGCTCAGGTCGCGGATCTTCTGCTCCTTCTCGTAGGCAGTCAGTCCGGACACCGCGCAGCCGAAGGCCAGCACCGCGCACACCACCTTGATCTTGCTGCCGGGCTTGCTCAACCACTGCAATGCGTCGGCGGCGGCGCCTATGACCAGGTCCCACGCGGCGCGAAGGAATCGAATCAGTACAGTCATGGTTTGTCGCCTCCGATGGCGCCCGTGGCTTTTTCCACCATGCGCACGTAGCCGGGCAGCAGCCGGCGGATCAGCACGCCGGACAGACCAGCCAGCGGTAGCTGCGGGGCGCCCGCGAGTGCGGGCCAGATGGACGCGGCGACTGCGATGACCCATGCGGCCACGATGGCATACGCCACCACTGCCACTGCCAGCGCGGCCCAGCGAGCAGCCGTCTGCAGGAATCGGTGGCCTCGCCTGCGATTGGAATCAGCGGCAACTCGCTCGGCGTCCTTCTCCGGCAGCAACAACACGCCGATCAGCGCGCCGGCCATTGCCACGAGCAGCACGGACTGCGGCACGCCCAGGATGATTCGCTCGGCCTCGCGCAACGCGTCAGCCGTCGCCGGAGCCACCACCGCAGCGGTGAACGTCCCGACGAAGGTTTTCAGGGTGCTCATCGGCTCGGTCACGGCGCCACTGCCCCGCCAGCCTTGCGGTAGGCAGCCAGCAGCTTCTCCACCGCATGCTCCGGCTGGCCGTAGCCTGCGCCCGGCAGGCTCGCCCAGATGTTGCGCACGGCCTGAATGGCATCGGTGATGCGCCCCGCTTGGATCAACGGAAGTGCGCGGCGTTCGCGGATCAGCTGGATGGCCCAGAGATCCTGCGAGAGCGGCCCGAAGTCAGGCAGCTTCAGCAGCGCGCGGTAGTGGGCATAGTCCTTCAGCATGAACTGGTAGCGACCAGAGGCGTTGGAGATGAGGCCCTTGCTGTTGATGACCTTGGACTTACGCCCACGAGAGAAAGGGTGCACCGAGTAGTCGGTGAAGATCTCAGGCACACGATCGGCGCCGGTCACGATCACGTCGTAACCCTGGTTCTGCGTTGCGGGGCTGGTGCTGGTGCCCTCGGACCAGGCCAGCATTTCCAGAAAGGCGACGACGTTGGTGCCGCCTGCCTGTTGAGCGGTGATCTTGGCCATCGAAGATTCCTGAAGAAAGGTGCCCGCCCCGCTGCCGGCAAGGCGCGAGGGTTGATCCGGTCGGGGTGAGCGGGCGTTGACTGGTGGGTGGGCCGGCTCTTTTAGCCGGCGGGTCGACCGTTTACAGCCTTGAACCCTTTGAACAGCGGGAGGCTTCCAGGAATACAGACCAGCTTTCGCATGCGCGCGGCGCGCGCCATCCACCCATAGCGGTATCGGCTCCCGAGGTGCGTCCCTCACCGGAAGCCCGGTCCAGTGAAGCCGACACCGCTATGAATGGAGCGGGCCATGGGAATCGAACCCATGTACTTAGCTTGGAAGGCTGATGCCTAAACCACTCGGCCAGGCCCGCGAACAAGTTCCAGAAACGACGAACCGCAGGTCACTGGACCTCCCGAGTCCAGGCCTGCGGCCGTTGAGTGCGGGTAGATCGGAACCTCGCCCACGATATCGATTGGACAACAATCCTGGTTCCCGATGCAACTGCGGTAATGTTCCTTACCGCAGTCGTGCGAATGCGGTAAGGTTCGCGGCGACTGCGGTAATCTTCCTTAATACTCTGGACGCGGTGATGACCAACCCGACTACCGTTGTTGTCACGGCAGATGCCTCCAATCACATCGCAGTCGTAGGTCAGGCAGTCAGTTCAGTAGAGCGCTCCCTGGATGGCCTGACTGTGACCATCGTGATGAATTCTGGAGATCGTTACACGTTCAGGTTTAGAACTGTCGAAGAGAGCGAGGCCTTCTACGAACAGCTGATTGAGTTCCTGTGCAATGTCTCTACGGTCCAAGACGTGTTGAGTATTTCTGTAGAGGCCTATCCGGAGTCAGGCGCGGATCATGCGGAAGAGGATGGGGTAGATGCATCTGCTGAGCAGAGTGGGCAAACGCCTTCTCGGATTCTTCTCTGAGGTCGTGAAGGCTTACAGAGGCCGGTAAGCCTCACGCGTACCCACGTGGGAAGTTCAGACATTGAACACCCTGCCGCTAAACTCCTTTCTCCCGTCCTCCAGCGCCTGCCTCAGCGTCGCGGCAGCGATCCCGTACACGCGTAGGTAGTCCCCCTTCCGCATCTTTGCCGCCTTGGCAGCATCCTGTGCGGCGATCTTCCCTTCGGGCCACACCAGGTCGTTCACCGCGTCCTGCAGCACCAGCCTCATGCGCCAACGGTCGGCCGGGTCATCCATGCGCAGCGCGGGCTTTCCGCCGCTGCGTCGCTGCCACTGGATCTGGCGCAACACCCGCCTGGCCAGGGAACGCCCAAGCGACGACAGAGACACACCCTGCCCCCGCAGCGCCACCGCCATAATTGCCTGCTTGGCCACGGAGTCGCGCATCATGCCGACGGCACCGGCAATGTCGGCGGCAGTCAGCGGCGTCATGGTTGACCTGCCATTCGACGGCTCGCGAAAGCTCCCGCCGACCAGCATGCGGGCGATCAGCTCGAGCGGATCTCGCTCCAGGGTCGGCTCTGGAACCGGCACTCGGCCATGCACCACCCTGACCGCCGCCGGCGCCGGTATGTAGGCGGGTCGGTTCGCCCAAGACCTGCATGCGCGCTCGTCTGCATCTGCCCCAACATGTAGCTCTCCGCGCGCAGTGCAACGCGCGCACACCACCTGCGCGGTTCGGCGGCTACCGGCACTGCCCCGCGCGCGCATGCACACGTCGTCGCTGCCGCAGTTGCCACACGGCGTCAGGTCCACCGCGGGCGTGGCCACTGCCGACATCAGGCCACCTCGCAGTTGCTGACCCAGCGGGACCGACCGTCCTGCCAGACCTCCCACAGACTGTCATCGACCTGGCACCTGATGGGACCCTCCTTTCCTTCGAGGTACAGGTGGTGGGTTGCCTCGTCCAGGCTGAGGAAGGCGGGAATCATCGTGTCATCTCCATGTTCACTACTCTCCGGATTACTTGGTTCAGGGCGGGGCATGACTTCACGTTCTGGCATACAGAACGACGTCTCGCATTACCAAGAGGTAAGCTTTGCCAGACACAGGCCTTCAGGAGACTGGCAAGGAAATGGAGAGGATTTTCAATGGCATCTACCTTGCCGCAGCGGTGATCGTGGGGGTCACTTTTGGCTTCCTCATGGCCGCTCCGTTGGTTCCGGGGATTCCCCCGGACCAAACGCTGATCGTTGCAGCAGCTGTCATAGCGGCTCTTGGCACCTGGGCGGTTGGCTTCGGAGCCATGCATTTCGCCGAAGCGTCCCACAAGCTGCGACTGGCTGAGATCCAGAAAACCGAACATGGGGAGTACATTCACATTCGAAGCCAGCTCGTCAACTGTAGGCTGGCCGTTACTGTGTACGAGACAATCATTAGGGACGCGTCTGGCGGTACTTTGACGCTCGAATCCCGGCATACAACACTTCGAGCTATTCTGAGCCTGATACCAGCCCAACCCATTGGCATATCTCAGGGGTTCAGGGAGCAGGAGCGCGCGCGAGCTCAAGCTATTGACGTCGCCACCGCAATGCTGCGAGTAGGTGCCACGCAGTTCATGGAAAGGTATCCTGTTGGAGTTGCTCATCGCACCACTGACATGAACGCGAATTTTGATCACGTGATCGAACAGCTTCGCAGCCTGTCCCGACAAGCAATGTATCTTGGAGAGCTTCAGGATGCCGCACGCGGTATCACTGGTGTGGACTCCAAGAGCAGCAGTCGTGCAGTCACGATTGCAGAAACCAGTTGATCGGCTCCGAGGTGGTGGTCCTGCCACCTCGATAGTAGAGATCATATCTGTGTCAACTGCCTTGCTTCTTGATATGGTCACAGGCTTGTCTCCGCAGCCAACTGCAGCCAAGTAGCCGAATCGGCCTGCGCCCAGGTCATCTGGCCCCGGTCGATGCTCTCGGCCAGCCGCGACAGCCCCTTCGCGGTCACCAGCACCTGCTCGTGTACGCGCTCCTGCTCACCGTCGGTGCGCTGGATGCACGCCTTGTGCACCAGCACTCCCTGCTGCAGGCGGTTCTGGTATGCCAGCCAGTTCTTGCTGCCCGCGCGGCGGTAGATCCAGCCGTGCTCGGCCAGCCAGGCGAACAGCTGTCGCGGCTGCACCTGCAGCATCTTGGCCGCGGTGCTGATGTTGAAGGCGCCATCGGCCTGGGTCAGCCGCAGCAGCGCGCGCACCTGCGGTTCCTGGTACTGCACGCGCGCCTCGAGGATCTCGGCCTTCTCGCTGTAGGACAGCAGCAGCGCGCGCAGCGTCGCCGGATCGGTCAGGGCCTGCATCGGGTCAGGTGCCGGTGTGCCAGCGGCCAGCGCGTCATAGGCGCGGATCACCTGCAGGCTGAAGCTGGCGCTGATCCACATGGCATAGGCATAGACCAGCTCGCGCACCACGTAGCTGCCGCCGTAACGGCCGGCCACCGAGTGCACAGGGTAAATCCGGGAATCCCCGGAATTGGCCAGCTCGGCCACCAGTTCCTCGGTCTGCTTCAGGCGCTGCCAGTCGCCGGGCTGGTGACGTTTGGCGCCGCCGGCGGCTTGGTGCAGATCATTCAGGCAGAACCTGCCCACGTCATCGCGGCGCACGCTGGCGCCGCCAATCATCATCGCGTTCAAGAAAACACCTCCGTTTTCCAGCCGCCGCCGGGGGCGCGCTGGACTGCCAGGAATCGGAACGGGTACATCTCAGCGGCCACCTTCACCTTCACGCGAGCGTCTTCCTCCCAGAAGCCCTTCACCTCGTGGGCCTCCAGTTCGCCGGCGGCCGTCATCACGAAGAAGTCGATGGTCAGGTGCGTCTTCTCGGCCAACTTCAGCTTCACGGACTCGAATCGGAACCATGCGATCTCGCCAGCGGCCATCTGCAGCGCCAGGTGCGCGGCGTAGGCCTCTTCTGTCTTGTTCATCTCACCGGGCACATGCCGGGGCCGGCCACGCGCAACCTTGCCGGCGGCGTTGCCGCTGCCGGTGGACTGTGCCGCTGCCGGCGGGCGGTAGGCGCGTGCGGCGGTTGGCGCCGGGGCGGCGGCGGCCGTGCTGGCCTGGCCTTGGACCAGACGGCGCATGCCCTCCGGCATATCCTGCGTGGAGGCGTAGCGCAGCGATCGGCTGGACGTCTTCTTCGGCGGCATCAGGCAGATGCCTCCATTGCGCCCCAGACGCGCATCGCGCGCTGCCGGAATGCGTCGAACTCCTGCCGGGCGCGCTGTTGCGCAGCCTGGTGCTCTCGGTCCATCTGTTCAAGCATGCAGTCGAACTCGACGTTGAGCAGGCCCATCAACTGCTCCATGGAGATACCGCCCCTCGTGCGGTGGGTAGGCGCTGGGGCCAGCTGCGGCATCGCCAGCTGCTGCTGGCCGGAGGGCGGCAGCGGCATGCCATCCACGCGGCCGGCGTCGGTCACCGCCCAGGTGGCCTCCGGACGTCCGTGGCGGGCGCTGACGCGATTCTCGCAGCGACGCACCAACCCATCACGATCCAGCTCACGCAGCAGGCCAGCGGCAGCGGCAGTGGTCAGCACCATCGCTTCGCGCGGCGCGCCTGCCTCGAGCGCCGCGTTGCCCATCAGCTCCAGCGCCTCAGCTGCGGTGCTGTCCCCGTGGATGCCCAGGCAGAACAGGATCAGCTGCCGCTGGTAGGCGCGAATGTCAGCCGGCTCCATGCGCATCTCCGAAGCCCAGTTCGGCAGCCGCCAGCGCCATGGCACTGCGTGCGGCATTGCGATCGCGCACCACCTGCGGCTCCATCGTCGGCGCGGTCAGCGCCGCTGCCGGTTCCGGTACGGTGCCACCGTCCATGACGTGCTTCACTGCCCGCTCGTACGCGTTGGCCAGCATGCGCTGCTGCTGCGCGCCGCCCTCGGCAGTGCGATAGGCGTGCAGGTCCAGCTTCGACCTGACCAGCACGGTGAATCCGCTGTGGGCCTGGCCGGGCCGCATCTGGCCGTCGACTTCGGCCAGCGCCGGAACGCCCAGGCACATGGCTCGGAACTGGCCGGGGTTCGGTGGCCACTGCAGCGCGCTGCGAAGGCAGTTGGCCAAGCCCTCGGCCACCTGTCGCGGGGTGATGCCGGACATCACCTGGAACCACAGCTCACCGGCGGTGGTCAGGCTGCCAGCGTTGTTCACCGGCGCTGCGCCGTTCTCGCGCACCCACTTTCCGGGGAACATGCCGGCCATGCGTTCCCACACGGTCCACAGGGCGCTCACCGCGCGCTGGTCCGGGTCAGTGCTGGACGAATTGGAACTCTCCGTCGATGACATCGCAGCCTTGTCCGCCAAAGCTGCCAGCTGCCGCGCGCTGCTCGTGGAGTCGCCGCTGCTCAGCGACGTGTTCGGCAGAACCGAGTTGAGGGTTTGCATTGGGGCCTCCGGTGTTGGTGGTGTGCGTCGGCACTGCGCCGGCGGCGTGTCGGTTGCGGGCGGTCCTGATCGCCCAAGAGAACGGATTCGAAACCGGTGGCGATCGCGCCAATCCTTCAGCGGCCGTATGCCCCAGAGCCTCCGGCGTCACGCCCTCTTCCAGCGCCGCCAGCAGTTCGGGGTGGCTGGGGTTGGTCGAATGGCAGCCTGCCTTCCGCATCAGCAGGCACGCACGCCCCGCATCGGTCACACCGCTCAGAGATCCTTGAGCGTGCTGTGATGTATCTGGAGTAGAAGAAGTGGGGCCTGGGGTCTGGTTACCCGTGTTCACACCTGTGTTCACGCCCCCTGTCACACGTGACTCGCCGTGACCTGTCACGCGTGACAGCTTGTCCAATGTCACGCCTTCGTCGCCGGTCACGTGCGTGACGTGCAACGTCTTCAGTTCCGCCATGGTGGACATGCCGCTCGGCACGACACCCACGTTGCGCAGATCTTCGAACAGCATCGTGCGACGCGCACGGGTGCGCGCCTGCCGCTCCGCTTCGGCGGCCTTCCTGTCTTCCCGTCGCCCCTGCCCGTCCGCGATGCGGGCCTGGGCCGTGGCGATCTGCTCGTCACACCGTTTGCTGTGGCGAAGGCCATCGCTACCCACCGGAAAATAGCGCTCGGCGACCTTCTTAACCGCGGCCTTGTCGCCTGCGGTGATGGCACCGGCGATGACGTACAACTCCGCCAGGCTCTCTGGCAGCGCCTGCTCTTCCGAGTAGTACGCCAGCATCAGCTTGAAGTAGACGCCGTGGTCCGTCAGGGACAGCCTGGTCGTGTCCTTGAGGTAGTCGCCCGGATACATCTCGAAGTAGATCATCAGGGTTCCCCGGCACCGTGATTGCCGCTCGCTGCGGCGCCTGGGCTGCCGATCCGGATCAGCTCATGCTCGTTGGGCGGCAGCTTCTCCAGCCGGTAGGTTTCGCCCAAGCTGTTGCGCCAGCGGTACGCCGTGGCGCGGCTCACGCCGAAGTGCCGAACAATGGCCTCCACGGTCGGGAACTCGTGGCGCTCGACGGCCCACCGCATGAACTCCATGACGATCCTGGTGGTGTTGTAGCCGGCAAGCGCGTGCTGGGGCGCGCTGCGTCGCGGTTCATTCACCGCCAACACTGCGACAACGGGTGTCTCGGCTGGTGACGCGCAGCGGGCAGAACCACATCGCAGGCCGAGAGTCGGACTGATGTTCATCCTGTCGCCTCCGCGTGGCCCGATGCGGGAACCTCACGGCCTAGTGCCGTGCTCAGCTGCCGCAGGCTTGGAACTCGCCGCTTTGCTGCCACAGGGTCGTTCAGATCCTGCAGCGCGAGCAGCCAGCGATATGCGGTTGCGCGTGACAGGCCGAATCGCTCCTGCAGCGCATCAACGCGGAGCGGCTGCGCCTGTTCCTTAGCCCACAGGACCACGTCCACCATCGGCAGTAGCGGCACCAAACTCTCGGGGATCCGACGGCCTGCACTGTCGAACTCCCCGACCACCGCGATTGCCCAGCTCACCATCGCACCGTTGCTCATCGCTGCGCACCCTGCACCGCTCGCGGCGCCAGATCCTGCAGGTGGCCGGACACATACCGCTTGGCCGTCACCAGTTCTGCCTCGAGCTGGCCGATCTCGTCCAGCGCGCGGCGCAACTCAGGGATGTCCTTCGGGCAGATGCGGCCGTCAGCGAGGACGTTGGTGATCGCCTCGAGCGTGTGGCCGAACTCCACCGACAGGCGGGCAACAGCCAGCACGCCGGCATGCGGCTCCATCATCGGGATCCGCGCGCCAAGGAAGCCGTAGCGCTGGGCAAGTTCGCGGGAGCAGGCATCGCGCCACTGCGGCGGCAGCGCGCGCACCCACGACTCTTCCAGGTCCACCGGCATCTTCACCGTGCCATTGCGGATTCGGCCGACGATCTGGGCGTTGGCTTTCAGCGCGCGCTCGGTGCTGTCGGCATCGGTGCCGATGTGGAACTGGACGATGCGCTCGCCAGGTGCCACGTCCGCCATGTACTGCTCGGCGATCGCCTGGGCCAGGCTGCTATCGGTGTGCCCGCTGTTTCGGATGGCGTCGGTCGTGTGCCGGAACACCACCGCAGAGCGCGGCTCGTGGTACTGAGGATCAGGCTTCATTTACGCACCTCGGGAGGCGATGCAAAGTGGTCGCCATGGACAGGACGACCGGTATCAAGGAATTAGGCGTCGCCCTCTCTGCGTTAAGCTTGTTGTGCCAACAACACAGCCCGCAGGGAGGGCGACATGGAAACTCAGTTGCTAAGGGACATTCGGGCGCTTCTGATCTCGAAACGGGCGAGGGAGCTGCAGGCGTATTCAGAATTGGCCAAGGTGGAGAGCGAGGTGCAGGTGACCCTCGACATAGCAGGTCGAGAAGTGCGCACGCTGACCTTGGAAGCAGCATTGCGGCTTGCCGTGATCGAGATGGAAAACGCGCGCGAAGTCATCGACGAGTACTCAACGACTTAAAGTCGGGGCGGCATGCTATGGCCTGGCGTGCGTCAATCCGCTCAAGTGCCTCGACGATCCTGAGCAACAGACCTTCGACGCGTTGCTCCGACGAGAGGGCCGCCGATTCGCTTTCGCCTTCAGCGCCGTCAGCGCTTGTCGTGGTCGATGACTTGATCTGCGACGCGTTCGTCAACGCAAGTTTGGATTCGGCTTGCTTACGCGCTCGCTCAATCGGGCACTTTGCCGAGGCCGCCTCGAGAGCAAGTTGCTGGCCGCGCAGCAGATTCAACCTGCTGCGCAGCTTCTCCATGGTCCCGAGGCGACGCTTCTTTGAACGGGTCATGGCTCAGGCCCCCTCAACCGGAACGATGCGGTCAGCGTCGGGGTCGACGAAGGCAGCCCCAGGCGGATCGAAAATGTCGGGGCGCAGCTCGCTTCGGGAAACCTGTCCCCCGCTCTGCTCGTCGAGACGGCGAGCCAGTGCGCCATCGAATCGGGTCCGCTTGCTCAGGGCCTTTCGCAGATAGCCAATCGTCGTTCCAGCCTTGACGGCGAACGCCGCCTGGTCGTCTGGTGCCAAGGTGCCGAGGTAGGTACGGAGTGTGTCCATGGGCGATGACTTTACCAGAAGGTAAAGACATTGCAACACCGTTTGGTCAATTACCAGTAGGTAACGGAAACTGACGACATGAGTACCGATGACACCCCAACCGTCGCCGCCCGCCGCCATCGCCTACAGCAGTGGATCGCCGAGCATCACGGCGGCAGCCAAGCATCGTTCGCCGCTGCTACCGGGGTTAACCAGGGCGAGTTGTCCGGGCTACTGAAGCGCAAGTCTTTCGGTGAGAAGCGGGCGGCATCACTGGAGGAAGTGGCGGGGATGCCGCCGGGATTCCTGACCTTCCCTCTCACCAGCGAGTCAGGCCGACCCGCTGTCTCACGCGTCGCAGAGACTGCGACAACGTCTGGCTATGTTCACGTCCAACAACTGGACGGAGAGGCGGCAATGGGGGATGGACGGATCAATGATGATTTCCCGGAAGTGATCAGGTCGATGGACTTCACATCGAGCTACATCCGGTCAATCGTGGGATTTGTTCCGCCGCCGGGTCGCCTGGTGCTTGTCACAGGTCGAGGTGACTCGATGATTCCGATCATTCAGCCGGGCGAATCACTTCTCGTCGACTCTGGTGTACAGACGTTCGACGGCGATGGCATCTACCTCATCAACACTGGCAGTGGCCAACAGGTAAAGGGGCTTCAGGACAGGGGGGACGCGGTCTACATTGTCAGCGCGAATTCGATGCTCTACCCGGCGTTCCCGTTGCCAAGCGGCGCGATGATCGGTGGCAAGGTGTACCTGCGCAATCGAATCGACCGCTTCAACTGAGCGAGTGCTGGGACCGCATCATGGCTCGCGGCCCCACTTTGCCTTGTAGTCGTCGCGTAGGTTCTTACACAGCTGTGCGTACACCCGCAGGTCTCCCGTCGTGTACTGCCGATCGGAGTTCATTTGAGCGTAGCGCTTGTCGCAACGCTCTACAGCATCGAGCAAGTTCTTCTCTGCTGCTTCCGCCTGCTCTGCCTTAGCTTCAGCTTGCGTCTGCGGCACAGCCGCCTTGAATGCCATTTTCCACAAGAGAACGCCGACTAAAGCCAATAGCAGGACGAGGGATATCCAAAGCGCTGCCCTGAACTCGGAGCGTTTCGCCGGCTGCGGACGCGACAGCTCAGCCGGCGGTCCACCGCCTTCTTCCTCGATTACCTTGGACAACGCGACGGGCGCCCCACAGCCAACACACGCTGTCGCCGCTGTACTGATTTCCCTACCGCACTCGTAACAACCTACCAATGCCATGGCCCCATCCCGCTTTCGCCCGCACATATCCTCTGTGCCGGTCTCATCTTAACAATGTAGGGGTTGGAAGCCTCAGCACGGCCAGTTCCTGCCAGGCCTACAAAAATAATTACCAAATGGTATTGCTTTAACTTTACCTTTTGGTAATCTGCATCCGTTCCCAACGACGGATGCCGCCATGCCCCTGACCAACAGCTCCAAGCGAATTGCCCGCATCGGGCTCGCTGTGATTGCCTGCTTTGCCCTCCTGGCCTTGGTTGGCTGGGCGGCTCCCACGGACCCGCCTGCCTCTGAGCCCGGCGCCGACACCCCTCGTGACCTGGTGATCACCAGCCCGCGCATCTGCGCCGCTCTTGCGGTGTATGAGCTGGCAGCCGCCGACGACTGGGGCCTGCGCAGCACCGTTGCCAACACAAGCCTCAACGCCTTCCGCACCGCAGAGCACGTGCCCGACTGCGCGCCGGGGATCACCAAGGCTCTCACCCAAAGCTTCCAGCCTGAGCGCTGGCAGCTCGCCCTGGACGCTGCCGATGCCGTGTTGAACGGCTCCTACGAGATCTCCCCCGGAGCATGCGTCCGAGCCAATGCGGTTGTTCGCCTGTCGACCGCAGACGGCAAAGAATCGAGCACCTACCCCGTGCTGGGCCGGGCGCAGTGCGTGATGTACGACCTGGCCTTCATCGAGGTGGCGCCGTGATCACCGGCCTCCGCACTGAACCACGCGCCGCGATGGTCGGCGGTCAGCGCCTGCCCCTCAGCCCCACCGAATCGAAGGTGCTGCAGCTCATCATCAATGCCGGCGACATCCCAATCAGCCGCTTGCAGATCGAGCGAGAGATCTACGGCGCCTCGGGCCGGAAATCGAACACCATCGAAGTGACCGTCTGCCGCCTGCGCCAGAAGTTGGTCCAGCACGGCTACCGCATCAACGTCACCCGCAGCCGTGGCTACACCCTCAGCCAGGCAGGTGCAGCATGATCGCCGCCATCACCTATCCGCTCGCCCAGCGCGCGGCCGTCGCCGCCACGGCGGCTGCCACTGCCGCAACTGGTATGGGCTTCGCCCCGAACCTGGTCGCCGCAGCCGCCGACGTCGCAGCTCGTGCCGTTCTGGAGCGCCGCGCTAGCGCAGGCCGAGCCATCGCCGATGTGCGCAGAAACCTCCGCCGCATGCTGCGGGCACAAGGCGGTGCTGCGTGACCGCCGCCGCCCCGGGCGTCCCCGTCATCGAGGTAGCTGGCTGCGGCATGCGCCTGCGTGTGATGAAGGATCCGGCAGGCTGGAGCGTGTCGGGCTGGCGCCGGGCGAGAGGCACAACGGCCATGGTCGCTTACGTGTCCTCCGAGTCCGTCCCGGTTTTCATGGAGACCGCCGGCCAGCACCACGTCATCGCCGGCCGCACCTACTTCGCGCTGCCGCACGCGAGTCAGAAGAAGCTGCAGACGTTCATTGCTGCCATCGAGGACACCAGTGCCCAAGGCGGTTCCGCATGAGGGCGCCTGCAATCAAGCTCCCGGCACCCGACCTGACGCCTGACCAGCGCGCGGCCTTGGAGCGCGCGAAGCGTCCCCGGCGCCATCCCTACCGCGTGTACTGCACGCATCAGGCTAGCGCACAGCGCCAACGCGAGGCGGAAGAGCAGCGTCAGCGCGTCTCACCGAATCTGCACAGGTTGGTGCGCTGATGGATGGCCTGCACCCAATAGGCGGCGGCCTGGACGCGGTGATCGTCAGCACGGCCGCACCGACGCCCGAAGAAAGGCTGCAGCGCTACGAGGCAGCAGTTGCTGCCCACCCGTGCCGCTGGTTCGCCCTGCGCGTGCAGTTCGGCCGGACCCTGCAGCGCTCGCTGAAGAAAGGCATCCGAATCGGCTATGCCGCATGGCAACGGCAGATGCCGGCGCTCTGGCCACGCACACAACTCCGCTGACGCTCCGCCGGCGGCATCCATGGACCTCCGCAACCAGCTCGACATCTTCAATCAAGACCCAGCCCGCCTGGCCATCCCCAAGCGCTGAGGAAGGTTCCCCATTCCTGCACCCATTTCAAACCGAGATCCGCCATGACCGATTTAGTCGTTGTTGATTTCCAGCACGAGCCCGAGTTCGCCAAGAAGGAAAACGGCGAGCTACCCCGTATTGAGCAGATCCGCGAGCAAGTCGCCGGCTTCGTTGACGGCTACACGACCGCCAAGGGCCAACGGCCGTCGCGCATCGTGCTGCAGATCTCCGACCTCAAGCACTGCGTGCGCCGGATCTTGGCCCGAATGCAGAAACCGCATCGGGATGAAGCCAAGGCGGCATGGATGCGAGCGCGCAAGGCCGGGTCGAAACAGCCCTGGCGCGAAGCGAGGCCCGAACCGATTCCCGGCGCAACGCTCACCTGGTGCGGGATCCCCATCGAAGGCATGGGCTACAGCCGTCACCGCGCCGTCGACAAGCACTGATCCATGGCCAAGCCGGTCCAGATGGACATTTTCGACGACGACCCAGCGCGCGAGGCAGCCGCCTGGCGCGTGCAGGCGGAAGAGTCGTTGAGGCACTTCCAGTTCCCCGAATCGATCCGTCTGGAACGGCACGCCTACTACCTCGGCGTGGCCGAACAACTTGAAGCCAGGGCGCGCGGCGCGCGCTCCACGAACAGCAAGGACATGCAGGCATGAGCAACGACAAAACAACCCTGGCAGACGTGCAGCCCGGCGGAAGGGTGAGGCTGGGGAGTGGCCTTCTGCCCTGCCCGTTCTGCGGTGCACCCGCTGAACGCATCGACTTCGGTATCGGGTCGGGGGAAAACGAGGGTGGCTCGTGCATCGCGTGCACCGTCTGCCAGCACAGCGGCCCCATTGAGTTTGGCTTCAAGGAGAACTTCGTTTCCAACTGGAACCGTCGCGCCCTCTCCGCCCAGACCTCCCAGGGTGGTCAGACCGACGGCTGTGTCCAGGTCCCGATGCAGACACTGGAATCTATTCGCGATAGCAGCTCCTGCGCGCACGCCCGTGGCTTTGCGGCTGGCGCCCTGCAGACACAGCCCTCCCTGGGTGGTCAGGGGGATGCACACGGCTGCCTTGCGGCGACGCTTGGCGATCTGTTTATGCGCGGCTGGATTGACGATGTGTCGGGAAAGTTGATCGGCGAAGCCGCACGCAAGGACATGGCTGCCGCCCTCGCCGCCCGCCATCCAGTGATGGCTGTGCCGCAAGGCTGCGATGCATGCGATCGAACCGGCATCCGCCAGAACGATGAAGGCCGCAACATCTGCTGCCCGGACTGCGAATTGGGCAGCGCCTGCGCTGGAGATACCCGCCAGCCGGTAGGCGATCAGCACCCGGACGACCTGGCCGTGGATGCATTCGCCGCCGCCATGAAGGCCAAGATGGCCGCAGCCCGCGCAAAGGGCCGTGGCGGCTGGGAAGACCCCGCGCAGTGCACCGCCGATGACCTGAGCCGCATGCTCCGCGACCACGTGGACAAGGGCGACCCACGCGACGTGGCCAACTTCTGCATGATGCTGCACCAGCGCGGTGAGTCCATCAGCGCCCGCCAGCCGGTGGGGGAGCCGGTGGACGATGACGCAGCCAGCGAGGCGTTCGCCGAGTTCGCGGACGACTATCTGACCGATGGCAACGGCTACGCCCCGGCTTCGACCTACGAAGCGTGCGGCCATGCCTTCAAGGCGGCATGGCCGGATCGTGATGCCGCAGTGCGCGCGGCACGGGCCGAACTGAAGCGCCTGCACGGAGACGACCGCACGGTGGGCGCACGGCGTGCTGAGGCCCTGAATCGTGCAGGTACGCGCGACGATGCCGAAGATGACGCCGCCCGGCCCGTGCTGGCCGTGGACCTGGGGCCGACCTTCCAGGCTGGCGTGGCCGAATGGATGGGCCAGTGCTTCCTGCCATCGCTCTACAGCAACATGACCGAGCGCGGCGACCGCCTGCTGGAGGAAGTGCTGGAGCTGCTGCAGGCCCACGGCTACGACATCGCGCGCGTGCCCACGCTGGTCGACTATGTGTTCGGTCGCCCGGTCGGCGAGCCCGCGCAGGAGGTCGGCGGCGTCATGGTCACGCTGGCCGGCTACTGCTGGGTGGCGGGCCTGGACATGCACGCTGCCGGCGACGCCGAGCTAGCCCGTATCAGCCAGCCCGAGGTAATGGCGAAGATCCGGGCCAAGCAGGAGGCAAAGAACGCCCTGCACTTCGACACGCCGCTGCCGGGCAATGCCGGCCCGACCGTGCAGGCCGTGGACCCGTGGCCTGTGATCGACCGGGTAGCGAAAAATTGGGACGGATGCAGCATCGGCGCCGCGATTCGTGCCGAGGCCGAGAAGCTGATCGGGAAGCCCGCGCAGGCCGTGGACCTGGGGCAGTTCCTCCCGGCCGTGCGCATGCTGGTCGTCAGCGCTCGCACCTCCGGCGGCACTGCGGGACGTGATGCCCACCTCTGCGAAGCGCTCGACCGCGTAGAGGCTTTGCTGCCGAAGTTGGACAGCCAGGCGGTGGGCAAATGAGCTGGTTCAGCCGCAAGAGCAAGGCTCGCGAGTCGCTGGATGAGACGATCAAAAGGGCCAAGGCCAACGTAAGCGCGCACCTGCACACTCTACCCATCGATGTGGTGGAGCACGTCACCGAGTATCGGGACGGCAGACGCGACTGGCGGAATGACACCATCGGTCACCAAAAAATGCGCAAGTGGCTGCAGACGCTCAAAGACCTTCGGGACCGCGTGGACTATCTGGAGCAGGCTGAGGCGAAACGAAATCAGGTCGCCGCCCACCTGGGATTGCCGGCTGCCAGTCTTGATATGGATGGCCTGTTGCGCTTGCTGCATGAGGCCGACACCCACGTGGGGAGCGAACCGGAGCCGACCAATGGCTGACCAGCTGCTCACCGCTGAAACGGATCAAGACGAGTCTTTCGACACCGCCTACGCCCATGGCCCCGTGTGGGATGCCTTCGGCTTGACCCGCGCCGCATACCTGGTCGTTCCTCGCAGAACGCTCCAGTCGATGCCGCTGGAATGGCAGGAACGCTTCGTTGCGCTGATGAATGAAGCCCACGCCCATCTGCCAGGCGATGCGTTCCCCGAGTACACCGTGCGGCGCCTGGGCAACGGCAAGTTCGTCGCCGACCCGCTCCGTGACTATCGCCACAGCGGCCCCATTACTCCGAAGGATTCCACCAATGGCTGACGGCTCCCGCGCTTTCAACTTCCCCCTGCCGCAGCGCTCCCGACTGCGCCCCGGCGAGATCGTTGTGGATCTGTTCGCCGGCGGCGGCGGGGCATCGGAAGGGCTCAAGCAGGCCCTGGGCATCGATCCCGCCCTGGCCTACAACCACGACGAACTGGCCATCGGCATGCACGCCGCCAACCACCCGCTGACCCAGCACCACCGCGAGGATATCTGGCACGCCGACCCGCGCGTGGACGTGGCCGGCCGTCCCATCGGTTGGTTCCATGCCTCGCCGGACTGCACGCACTTCAGCCAGGCCAAGGGCGGCCAGCCGCGCAGCCGGAAGACCCGCGCCCTGTCGTGGGTGGTGCTGAAGTGGGTTGGCCAGCTGCTGCGCGCTGATCGCCTGCACCGCACCAACACCGCGCCGCGCATCATCTCCATGGAGAACGTCTGGCAGATCCTGACCTGGGGTCCGCTGGTCGCGAAGCGCTGCAAGGACACCGGCCGCGTCATCAAGATGGACGGCACCGTTGCAGCGCGCGGCGAGCGCGTACCGGTCGAGAACCAGCAGCTGGTGCCGGACAAGCGGCACAGCGGACGCACCTGGCGTCAGTTCGTGGCCGCTCTGCGTGCGCTGGGCTACGTGGTCGACTGGCGCAAGCTGGTGGCCAGCGACTACGGCGCCGGCACCAGCCGCGAACGCCTGTTCCTGCTCGGCCGCCGCGACGGGCAAGCCATCGTGTGGCCCAAGCCGAGCCACGGCCCTGCTCCGGGGCAGAAGCCGCGCGTTACCGCCGCCGACTGTCTGGACTTCAGCGATCTCGGCCGCTCCATCTTCGGGCGTAAGAAGGACTTGGCAGACGCGACAATGCGCCGCATCGCCAAGGGCGTAAAACGCCATGTGATCGATTCGGCGGATCCGTTCATCGTGCCGATAACGCATCAGGGTGGCGATCGCGTGCACAGCATCCACGATCCGCTGCGCACCATCACCGCCGCCAACCGCGGCGAATTGATGCTGGCCATGCCGGAACTGGCACCCTTCATCGCCGAGCATGCGAACGCCAGCAATCAGCGCACCATGCCTGCTGACGAGCCGCTGCGCACAGTCTGCGCTGGCGTAAAGGGCGGCCACTTCTCCGTGGTGACCCCGATTCTCGCCGGGGTTGGTGGCCGCGCCGGGCAGTCGGAACCGCGTTCTGGCGCCGATCCCCTTTACACGATGACCGCCAAGGCCGATACGGCACTGATCGCACCCGTGCTGGTCCAGACCGGCTACGGAGAGCGCGAGGGTCAGGCTCCGCGCACACTGGACCTGCAGCAGCCGCTGGGCACGGTTGTCGCGGGCGGTGTGAAGCACGCTGTCGCCGCGCCGCACCTGGTGAAGTTCCGCGGCGACAGCATCGGATCGTCCGCGACCGAGCCGGTTCCGACAATCACCTCCGGCGCAGGCGCAGCGCGGCCGGCCGGCGCAGCGCACGCCTTGGGCCTCGCTTCCGCTTCGCTGGTGACCCTGCGGAGGAACATGGTCGGCGCCGATGTACGGACGCCGCTCACGACAGTTGCAGCGCAGGCCGAACACCATGCGGTGGCAACTGCCTTCCTTGAGCAGGCCAATGGCGGTTTCTACCAAGGCGACGGCAACGACGCACGCGATCCTGTCAGCACCATCACTGCCAGCGGCAGCCAACAGCGGCTGGTCAGCGCAGATCTGATCCAGCTCGCGCCCGAGCATGAGGCTGGGGCCCTACGCGTGGCCGCTTTCCTGATCAAGTACTACGGCACAGGGACCAACGTGCCCAGCCTCACCGACCCCGTGGACACGATCACCACCAAGGATCGGTTGGCCCTGGTCACGGTGGTCATCCAAGGCACTCCCTACGTCATCGTGGATATCCGGCTGCGTATGCTCAAGCCGCCGGAGCTGTTCCGTGCGCAGGGCTTCCCGGTGACCTACATCATCGACCGAACCGCTGACGGCACAGTGCTGAAGATCACAGCGCAGGTCCGCATGTGTGGCAACAGCGTCAGCCCGCCCCCCATGTTCGCGATCGCAGAGGCCAACCTGGACAGCGTGCCGGCCGACCTGGCAGTGGCGGCATGACCGGCGCGGCACTGGCCAAGCACGTCGCCCGCGTGCTGCTGACCGAATGCAGGGCACGCCGGCATGGCCACGGCTTCTGGTTCGCCTTCAATGCCGCACAGCGCGCGCGCATGCGCGCCATCGCCCCCGCCCCGCTGCCGGCACCGACTCGCGCACCGGAACAGCCCGCCCAACTGGAGATGTTCGCGTGAGCCCCGGCCGGAACGCGGCATCCATCCGAGCAGCGCTGCGCGGCCCCGCACCCGCGCACGTGACGGCGCGCGACATGATCCGCCGCCACTGCCGCGAGCACGGCAAGCAGCTGGCCTGCCTTGCACCGGCCTGGGGCTGCCAAGTGTTCAGCGTTTGGCGCGCGTTCGGTAGGATCTCGCGCCCACTGCAGCCACACCAGGTCGAGGGTGCCATCACCGCCCTGCAGCTGGACGAGTTCGACGCCAACGAGCTGCGCCTGCGTGCTGCGCGTGAGGCCGGTTGGAACATCGATCCCAAGATGCTGC
This sequence comes from Stenotrophomonas sp. GD04024, assembly GCF_029837545.1. Taxonomy (NCBI): domain Bacteria; kingdom Pseudomonadati; phylum Pseudomonadota; class Gammaproteobacteria; order Lysobacterales; family Lysobacteraceae; genus Stenotrophomonas; species Stenotrophomonas sp. GD04024. Next base: position 34,488 of record NZ_JAOEDV010000005.1, read on the forward strand.
TCGAGGGCGGAGCATGAGCGGGGACGCTACGCCCATCACCACAGAAGTCCCGCCCACTGCGAGTGACGCCGTGCGCGAGATGCGAACTGCAGCCCGCGCTGGTGAGCCCGTGCCGGCCTCTCAGGTGAATCGGTGGGCGACCATACTGATGAGCTTGTTTGGCCAGCAACGGGCCGTCAGGCTCGAGCAATGGGGCGGATCATTCTGGTTTCAGATCGATGAAAAGCAGTGGTATCGAGCCCTTGCAGCCGGCGAACAGGTCCGGGCTCTTTATACCCAGCCTTTGCTTCACGAGATCCGCGGGGCTGGGGAAAATCGGGACCACATCTGGTCGGCGGACCGAACCCACTGCGCCGTCTGTAACGACCCCTTCGATTGGGCCGATCCCTACTGCAACCCGCCCAAGCCGCCGGTGCCCATCGCGGTGAAACCCCAGCCGTTCAATCCCTCCTGGGTACTCCCACTACTCGACCGACTGGAGCGCGCGTTGAAGCGCGAAAGCAAGCGGGAGAGGGTCGAATGGGACTTCCGAATAGCACAGCTGCGTAAGTCGATCGAAGAGCATACGAAGGAGAAATCGCCTTGAACGTCGAGCACATCATCGCCGCCGCAGGTGACCGGTCAGCATTGGTCAACCAGCAGCGCGCGGCCATTGCGTTTGCAGCAGCGCTCGAAACTGCACTGACCAGCACGCATCCATCCAGTGGCGGCGGCCGCGCATTGACCTTCACGTTTGCCGGCGCGCCGCAGCTGCAGGCCGCATGCGACGCATGGCGCGCATACGCCCTCGCCACGATCGATACACCGGCGCCGGTGGCGGCGACAGCGACCCAGCGGCTGACTGCCCAGATCGGCCTCGCCCTCTTCGATGACCCCACCATGGACCTGACAAAGATCGCAAACCTTGTGACCACGGCACGGTCAGACTCCCAGACGGCACTGCTGCCGGCGCCCACCACTGAAGTAACGGAGGCCCGAGATGGGCGCAGCTGAGAACATCCCCGAAGTCCTGCTGAAGCTCGAGCAAGTCGAAGCCCAGACCGGAATGAAGAAGAGCTACATCTATCGCGAGATGGAGAGGGGCACCTTCCCCCCCAAACACAAGGTCGGTGGCGGCACTCGCTGGTACCAGAGCGACATCCAGTGTTGGATTCGCGCACGCAGGAGCGCTCCGCAGTGGACGTCCGAAGATGCGGGGCAACCCGCAGCCAACTGTGACAGCAGCGGAGCGTAAACGGTCACCGAGCGGTCACCGGGCGGCGCTGGCTTGACGAAGAAGGCACTGCGGTTGATCCTAAGTGCCTGATTCGATGGTGGGCCCATCAGGATTCGAACCTGAAACCAAGGGATTATGAGTCCCCTGCTCTAACCGTTGAGCTATAGGCCCTGTAAGGGTTTCAGGCCGATTTGCGCGATCGCCGTTGTAATTTCGGTGTAACCGCGCTGCCTGAGAGCTGTTTCTGCAGGGCCGCCATAGCGTCCTGCATCGAAGCCGCGTGAGTGTACCGTTCGGCCATAGCTCTTGTCTTCCAACCGCCCATCGCCTGGATGGTGGCCGCATCGAGTCCAGCATGCGCAGCGTTGGTCGCCGCGGTGTGGCGCATGGTGTGCGGCGTGACGTGCTTGGTGATGCCGGCGGCGCGCACGCATCGCGCGAACACGGAGTTCATCTGGTAGGCGCGGCCGCTGCCGGCGCGTGCTGAGGGGAACAGGTAGTCGTCGGCCTTCATACCCTTGATGACTTTGCCCAGGTATTCGGCCAGCACCTGCGGCATCGGCTGTTCGCGCCTGCCTGCCTTGTCCTTTCCGATCCACAGGATGCGCCGCTGCACGTCGACATCGCCGGCGCGCAGGTTGAGCGCAGCGCTCTGCCGCAGCCCGGTGTAGAGGGTCACCATCACGAACCGGTGCGCCAATGGCGACAGATCCTCCTGTGCGGCCATCAGCAGTCGCTGTGACTCTTCCGGGGTCAGGTAGACCAGCTTGCCCTGCGGCTCGCGCTGACGAGCCAGCAGCGGCGCTGCAGCGAGGATCTTCCGGCGCCGCATCGTGTTGAGCATGTGCAGCAGCGCGGAGCGCTCACGGTTGATCGTGCCGGCGCTGGCGCCCTCGCCTTTCCTGGTGGCCACATAGCCGAGCCAGTCGTCATCGGTGAGCCTGGCCACTGGCCGGCGCCCGAGGTGCGGCTTGATGTGATCGCGGAACCTGCGTTCCTTCGTGTCGATGTCTTTGCCATCGTGCGCGCGCAGGTACTTCAGGTAGTGGTCGACCGCCTGAGCGACCGTCTGCGAGGCGTTGCCCTTGCTCCCCTGCACCCCATGCGCTGCAGTGCGCTTGGACGCCTTCAGCGCGGCCACGACGTCCTCTGCCTGCGTGCGGGTGTACCCCTCCGACTCCAGGCCGATCACCTGGTGGTGGCGACGGCGGCTGACCATGACGTTCACCGACCAGCGGCCATCGCCGTTGGCCGTTCGCGTGTAGGTGATCCCGTGCTCGCTGAGCGACTGGCCGGGCTTCAGGCCACGCATGCCGGTGCGGGTGAGCTTGGTAAAGGCGGTCATCGCGTCTTAGGCGGGACGAGGTACTCGCGCGCTTCCTCCAGCTGCTTCTCCATCGCCGCCTTGAGTTCGCGCATTTCCAGCAGAGCCTGCTGCGTCCGCTCCGCGTTGGCGGTCGTCAGCGCTACCACGTCCTCCGCCTGAGTTTGGATGCTGTCCACTCTGAAACTGGTTTCCAGCCTCATCACCACCTCTGCGCCAAAGGTCCGATTCGACTTTTTCGCAGCCTCCATGAGGCGGTCCTTGAGGTCAGCGGGTAGGCGGAGGTTCGTTTGTGGGTCAGTTCTAGCCATGTAAGGAACGATATCAGGTAGCACGGGGCTTGCGCGACACGTAGCCCGGTGCTACAAATGTCCGCAAGTAGCACCGGGCTACCCAACCAAACGAGGAAAAATGAACAACGTACACACCATTCCTGCCCCCCGTCTCCGCGTGTCGGAGGCTGCTCAATACCTCGGGCTCAGCACGAGCACATTGGACAAGATGCGGATGGAAGGCCGCGGGCCGCGCTACCTGAAGGTCGGCAGCCGAGTGTTCTACCGGCCTGAAGACTTGGAGATCTACCTGAACGCCTCCGTTGTCGAAACCACCGACAGCCGCGCCCGTGTCGGCTGAAAAAAGAACGGCCCGCCCGGATTGCAGCCGGAACGAGCCGTTGAGCCATCCCCGTACCCTCTCACAGGAACGAAGCGACCATGAACATGGTACTCAACCCCGCCGCCATGGCAACCCGACCGGCCCAATCGCGTAAGCGCATCCCGAATGTCTTGGATGCCCTGCCCCTCGATGACGTGATGCTCTCGCTGGTGGTGCTCCGCACCGAGCGTCGACTCCGGCAGGCCTGGCACAAGGCCTACACCAGCTCCCCGAACCTCCCTGCAGCCCGCGTGGCTATGGCTGAAATCGTCGCAATCGCCGGAGGGTTCAACGCATGAAAGCGACCGCACAGCCCAAGTTCCTGAAGGCCGTCCAGACCGTCACCGAACCCCCTCCGAGTGCAAAAGGCCCCCGTCACACCGAGCACTGGTCCGATGAAATCTGGCGGGAGAAGAAGCTGGAAGCCGCCATCTCCAGCCGAGTCGGAAGCATTGATCGTGTGCTGCAGGCGGTGACCGGCCTGCATCGCATTCTGCTGAACGACGAACGACGCGCTGAGTGGTCGGATGGTGTTCGTGAATCAGCTCCTTCCGGCCTTTTGCCAAGCAACATCGAGGATATCCACAACGCCATCGAGCTGCTGCTGTGGCAGGCAGAGAAAACGATGTTTCAGTTGCGCGAAGACCCTGGCGTCTGGGGCGCCAAAGAGGGTGCCCGATGAGTGCCTCAAATGTCATCCCCTTCCCGGTAGCAGGCAGCCGGCGAGAACTGCCCGAGATGCCGTCGGGGCTTGATGCAGCGCTTGCACGCCTGATCCGTATGGGTAACGACCCGGGAAGCGCCTTCGCCCGGAGGATGCAGCAACTCGATGCCGTACCTGCCTGCACCACCAGTAGGGGGACCGCATGAGTCGGCGCAGCCCTTCCTACTCGGAGCGCATTGCCGGCGTGGCCAGCCACACCGAGGCGATCTTCCAGGTCGCCGCATGGGCCACCCGGCGGCGGCGCGCGCCGACCATCGCTGAAATCGTGGAACGCTGGGGCATGTCTCGGGCCTCAGCCTGCAGGTACCGCCAGGCGCTGATCCGCGCCGGCCTTGTCCAGGAGGTGAACTGATGTCCTACCAACCGATTCGCTGCCTCACGGCCCGCCAGCTGCGCGGCATTCCGCGGTCGCACCTTCAGCGCTGGCTGGATAGCACCAAGGCGGCGGAGTGCGCTCTGGACACGCTCATCGCTATGGGGTGCAACGCCCCCCAGTACGCCAACGACCGCGCCGTGTGCGAGCACAACCGCAAGCTGCTGACCAAGCAGCTGGGCAAGGTCGCTGCGTGAGCGGTTTGGTTGCACGCTGGCGCCTGATGATGGCTGCGGCCACGGATACACGACTCCACCGGTCGGATATCGCCGTGCTGGCCGTCATCTTGGATCGAATGGACAAGGCCGGCCAAGCCTGGCCATCCATGTCGACCATCGCTTCCGATTCTGGGGTCAGCAGAGGCCAAGTCATCAAGGTCCTGGCACGCCTCAAGGAACTGGGCTACCTGACGGTCAACAGCGGCAACCAAACCCGGTCCAACACCTACCAACTTGGCCGCGCATGTAGGCGCCCACAGGAGCCTACACCTAGTATCGTGCAGGAGCCTACACCTAGGCTTCCAGAAGAGCCTGGGGTAGACGCCTACAGGACTTCGGGGGTAGACGCCCCCAGGCGTCCCGAACCAGCTTTACAAGCAACCAGAACCATAGAACCGGAAGAGAGCCGCGCTGCTGACGCAGTCGCGCCCCGCAAACGCGCACAAGGAATCACGTTCAAAGAGTGGGCAGAGACAGTCGGTCCCGACGACGATCTGATTCCTGCTGACCACCCGGCCAACAGCTACGGCGGCAAGGTCGGTCTGCCGGCTGCGTTCGAGGACCTTGCATGGGCAATGTTCGTGTCACGGCACAGAGACGGCGGAAAACGCTATGAGGACTGGCCAGGCACGTTCCTCCGAAGCCTCGAAAGCAACTGGTACGGGTTGTGGCGCATCGATGACGATGGGCAGTACCAGCTGACGACCGCCGGAAAGCAGGCCGAGCGCAGGTACTGCAAGGGGATGGCAGCTTGATGACCAACGCGAATGGCCAAACGCCAGAATCGGCGTCCGTCGCCGGCCATTCGCCGAGGACTCGCCGAGCGCTCGCCACCGGATCGAAATGTGCCAGTAGCAGGGGAACCCCTGCCAGTAGCAGCGTATCCGCTGCTTGTAGCAGGTCCGCTCACTGCAGCATCAATGAGGCCTCACTGACCCCTTGCCCACCCCTTCGAAGGGGCTTCGCCGAAGGCTTCTCGGAAGGCTTCTCGGAAGGCTTTCGCCAAGGCTTTCCGCGTCCATGAAAAGGCACGCGCCGGCCACCACCTACAACCTGACCGATGCCAGTGACCAGGCTCGGTGGGAACGGGTGCATTGCTACCAGCCAGGCGAACTGCTGTCTGCCGTGCTCTGGCGGGAGTTTGCGGAGGTGGATCGTGTGTGGAACCTGGACCCCGCTGTGCTGGAAGCCTATCGCCGAGACCTGCAGCGACACACCGAATGCATGGATGCGCTGGAGCTCTCCATCGGCAATCAGGTGGCAACCGGCGATGACCCAACATGGCTATTGCACCGGCAGTCCGCGGCAGTGGTGTTAGAACGCGCGCAGCTCGCACCGCGACTCGCCGCAGGCTGTGCATGGGCAAACGGGCAATCTAAGGGAGGTCGGCAGCGGGCAAAGCATGTCCGGGAGGATTGCGCCGATCGAGATCGCCGCATGATCGCCGTGGCCCAGACCGCTCTCAGAAATGGGAGGGCGAAGAGGGCATTGGTCGGCATCATCTGCGGAGGCTTCTCCTACCTGGGGAAGGGTGTTTCGAAGAGCACGGCTCGGCGCGTTTTGAGGAAGCACGGCCTGATCGAATAGCCGCAGTTCCATGAAGTAAGCACATGGAACTTTGCTCCGGTCCAATGCCCGTATGGACAACGGAACCACACCGACCAAAACCGACCGTAACAACGGTGCCGCTACGGCGCCCCGCGACAGCCGTGGGCGCTTCGGACAGGGCAACGCAGGCCGCCGGCCTGGCTCCCGCAACAAGACCACGCTAGCTGCGATGGCCTTGCTGGACAAGGATTCCAAGCGTCTCACGCAGAAGGCCATCCAGATGGCACTGGCCGGCGATGCAGCGGCGATGCGTCTGTGCATGGAGCGATTGGTCCCTCCCACGCGCGAGCGCGTGATCCAGGTGGAACTGCCGATCCCCGAGACTCCCGCCGATGTGCCGGCCACCATGCGCGCCATCCTGGCGGCCGCCGCCGACGGCACGATCACCGCCACCGAGGCAGAGAAGCTGGGTCGGTGCGTTGAGACCTTCGCGCGCGCCCACGAACTGGCCGACTTCGATGCGCGCCTGCGCGCCCTGGAGGGCAAGCATGCGAGCTGATCGCTCCCGCCGCTTGGCGATGCTGGAGGCCCGTGTGGTGACTGCGACGCCCACCGCCGGTGACATCGCCACCTGGGCCGCCATCGAGCTGCTGATGGATTCTCACGGGCACTTGGTGGATTCACGCTTTAAGGAGCAGATCGGCGATGGCTTCATCCGCGACGCCACCACGGCGAGAGAAGCCGCAGGCGTGGTCGTGGACTTCCTGGAGGCCATCGAAGCCGTGGACCCGGATGCAGCTGCCGAATTCTGGCGCGCCTCCGAATTCTGGGCAGAGCGCGATGGCGCCACCCGACCGGCCACCTCGCGCCGACGCGCTTAACCCCGCTGGCCTGGATCACCAGCACCACCGCCGCACTCAGCGGCACCCGAAGGAGGTACCAGTGAGCACATCCACCGCATTTACCGACCGAGTCACCGTGGGAGCAGCACGCAGAACCGCCGATGGCTACCTCGTGGCCGATGCCAAGGTGGCACGCACCGGCGTTCAGGAGTACCTGGGCAGCGAGGTGGGCCGGCCTGACATGGCAGTGGTGCGGGTCTACCGCCCGGCCGAGGAAGTCTTCTCGGACGCGACCATGAAGAGCTTCGCGCACCGCCCCATGACCAACGATCATCCGCCGGAGCACGTCACCGCTGATAACTGGAAGAAGTACGCGGTGGGCCAGACCGGTGCCGAGGTGGTCCGCGATGGCGAGTTCGTCCGCGTCCAGCTGGTACTGATGGACAAGGCCACCATCGCAGCCTGGGAAACCGGCAAGCGCCAGCTGTCGATGGGCTACAACGCCGAGATCCACTTCGAGAGCGGCACCACTCCAGATGGCCAGGTCTACGACGCGGTACAGCGGAAAATCTCCAACAACCACCTCTCGCTGGTCGACGTGGCACGGGGCGGCAGCCAGCTCCAGATCGATTCTGCGCCCAACCAGGCGGCGACCTTCCTGAAGCAGCTGACGGACGGCGGGCTGAGCGCAGCAGAGGCCGAACCGCTGGCGATCCAGCTTGCAGCCAATGCTGCTGCCGGCCAGCGCATGCTGGCGAAGGCCTCGCAAGACGCTGCGGCAGCCCGAGACCACGCCCAGCGCTACAGCACCCGCAGCGTCATCGACGCTGCAGCAAACCCTGCCGCTGCTGCCTACACCGAGATGTGCGCGCAGCTGCAGCACGGCGGCGCCCGATAACAGGAGATCGCCATGGTTGATATCGCCGAACTTGGCTATCGCGTGGACTCGAGCGGTCTGGTCGAAGGCACGAAGGCGCTGGACGACAACGCGGCAGCCGCTGAGAAGGCCGGCACCGCTGCCGAGCGCTTGGAAAAATCGCAGAAGGGTGCCAGCAAGACGGCGTCTTACTGGGCCAACGAGCAGGCCAAGATCAACGCTCGCGTGCAGGAGATGGAGCGGATCGAGCAGAGGGCTGGGCTGGCCACACGGCAGGCGGCAACCGCGACCGAGGCCCGTGAGCTGAACCTGCAGAAGCTGTTGGGGCAGATCAATCCGACGGTCGCTGCGCTGAACAGGCTGGCCGAACAGGAGGACAAACTGGCCCGTGCGCGCGATCTTGGGCTGCTGCAGCCGCAGGTGTGGCAGCAGTACCAGAACATGTTGGATATGACCCGCGCGAAGACACTCGAGGTTTCGCGGTCGTCCGGCGTACTGGGTGGATCCCTCGGGAGGCTCAACCTCCACACCATCGAGACCCAGCAGAGCATCGCCACGCTGCTCCGCAGCCTGGCCAGCGGCGACGTGATGAGCGCTCAGTCATCCATCACCTCGCTCACCGCCCGAACGGGAGCACTGGGGGGTGCGTTCACCGCGACCGGCGTTGCGGTCGGTGGCACGGTAGCCGCTATCGCCGCAATCGGCGTGGCAGCTGCCAAGGGCTACATGGAGATGCGCGACCTTGACCGCCTCCTCATCGGCATGGGTGGATCCGCCGGGGCACTGACCGGCAGCCTCTCCAATGCCAGGAATGAGATTGGCCGGATGACCGGGGACTACCAAGGCGCGTCCTCGGCCATCAACCAGGTGATCCAGAGCGGGAGGGTACTCAGCGACAATGCCGCCAGCATTGCCTCCGCGGCTACCAGCATCGCGTCCCTCACTGGGCAGTCGATCGCCAGCGTCACCTCCAGCATCATGGACCTCGCTGACGGCGGCACGGATGCGCTGGCAAAGCTCAATCGGCAATACGGATTCCTGACCGTCGCCAGCTTCAACCACATTGAGGCGGTGCGAAGCGAGAAGGGCGAAACGGCCGCACTGCAGCTCGCACTGGTGGAGCTGGAGCGTGCCCAGAACGACCGCGTGCGCAGCATGCGGGAATCCGCCGGCACGCTGGAGAGAGCGTGGCGAGGGGTCAAGGGGGAGATCCTCGACACGATCCAGGCATTCAAGAACATCGGACGCACCGACATCGAGCAGCGCCTTCAAGAGGCCATCTGGAACCTGCACAACGTCCGTGCCACCACGTTCGGTGATCCGCTGCAGTCCGAACGCTACATGAAGGCCCGCGCCGAGGTTTCCCGCCTGCTCGGCGAGCGAATGAACATGCAGGACAAGGAGTGGGCTGAAGAGCGCAAGCGGCGTCAAGAGCGAGAGGTGATCGACGTCCAAGCGGCAGCCAAGGCTGAGGCCGCGGCCGCCTCCGATTCCATCAGCCTGCAGCTCGCCGGCCTGGACCGTGTTTCGGCCAAGCTCCTCGCACGAAACAAGATCATCGCGGACTACAACAAGCTGGCCGACAACGATGCCCGGCACTTCGACGGGTCGATGCAGCGGCTGATCGCCAACGCTGAGGCGGAGGTGGACAAGCGCTTCAATCGCCAAGAGGGTGTCGGCAGGAAGAACGCCGACGATACCTCGACCCAGGCCTTCATCGCCAACATCCAGCGCCAGATCTCGGCGAACCAGCAGCTGGCCGAGAGCGGCAGCAAGGTGACAGCCAGCGATCGCATGGTGATCCAGGCGCGGCAGATGTTGGCCGACAAGACCAACACAATGACAGCGGCATCCCGGAGCCTGTTGCAGGCGCTGGTGCCGCAACTGCAGGCGACCGACGCTCAGGCAGAGGCTGAGGTGGAACGCCAGCGAGGGATGCAGGCGAGCATCGCCCTCACCGAACGCCTGGCGCAGCTGGAGAGCCAGCGAAAGAAGCAAGCGGCCATCGACCTGATGGGCCTCGGCTTGGGGACGGATGAGACCCAAGTGATGCAGCGCAAGCTGGACATCGAGCGCCAGTATCTGGACGAACAGGAGAAGCTGGACAAGGCCTATAACCGAGATCGCAACACGCTGAGTGCAGAGGCAATGGCGGTGCGCCAGGCTCAGTACGCTCAGGACACGGCAGCCCTGAAGGCCAGTCTGGCCGACTCGTTGAACGTCGAACGCGACTACCAGCAGTACCGGATGGCAGCACTGACCAACTGGCGCCTCGGGTTCTCCCACGCCTGGAAGGACTATGCCTTCGCAGCAGCCAATGCCTACGACCAGGCGGGCTCAGTGATGACCACCGCACTGAGCGGCTGGGAGGATGCCTGGGTGCGGTTCGCACAGACAGGAAAGCTGTCGTTCCGCGACATGGCCAACGCCATCGTTGCGGATCTGGCACGCATCGCCGCGAAGCAGGCGGCGGTGGGCATCATCAATGCGGTGGCTGGCGCATGGGGTGGCGGTGCCGGCGCTGGCAACTACACGGGCAACGGCACCGGCGCAGGCTCTATTGGCGGGTTCGGCAACAACTTTTCCAACTTCGGCGGCGGCAGGGCCAATGGTGGCCCCGTGCGTGGTTCGACGCTTTACGAAGTGGGCGAAGGCGGCCGGCCGGAGTTGTTCCAACAGAGGGGCAGGACGTATTTGATCCCGGGCAACGACGGCAACGTCATCCCGGCGGCACCAGCAGCGTCAAGTGGCGGGACCGCATCGAACGTACCAGCCCCTGTCCATGTGTCGATCACCATCGACGGAAATGGCAACTCCGATGTCCAGGCAGACAGCCCGGCACTGCAGCAGTTCGGGCAAGCGATGGGGCGAATCGCAGAGACGAAGTATCGAGAACTACAGTTGAAGGACATGCGCGATGGCGGCGTCTTGCGCTCGATGAAGTACCGCTAATAGACCATTTATGGCGCCGGGCCCTCGGCGCCCATCATCCATCAGGAGACCACATGAGCATTATCGAAGAGATCCGTGCGGAGATGAACCGCGGCACGCCCCTCACCTCAACGGAGGCCAAGCTGCTGTTGCTGAAGCTTGCGCCAGAGATGGCGAGCATCAATACACGTTGGTCAGAGATCGCTGTCGCCGGCCCGCGCAGTAGCAACCATGGTCCCGTCTACAAGAAGGCCCTGGCCAGCGGCACCCACGAAGAGGTGGCCGAGCTGCAGCAAGAATTCGACCGGCTCTCGGTCGATCGGGACCGCGTGAGGTCGATCCACGACAGCCTGCACAGGATCAGGCAGGAGATGGCCGTCAAGGAGGCCAGCGAGGCGCTGCCCGGTCTGCAGGAGAAGCTGGAGGCCAGCATCGCGCGCGCGGAAGAGAGGGCTCAGGAGCTGGAGTGCTCACTTGACAGCGTTCAGGACGCATACGTCGAGGTGTTCCAGGCCTTGGGCCTCGCCCACAGCGCAGGCCTGCCCAAGACGGGTGCAAAGCCGGACGTGGTGAGGCGACTGCTTGCGCTCAGTCATCGGTCCCAGAGGAATCGGGGGGCGCTCGTGGGGCGTCCCGACATCCACATCGACAACCTCGGCGTCGACCTCGATGAAGCACGGGCTGCCGCACACGCGGGGTGGCACGCATGAGCCGGACCCGCCTGATCATCGATGCCGCCCGCATGGCGCCGGGCGTGGATATCCAGGACGACGAGAGCACCGAGAGCATCCGCCGACGCGCCGTGACCGCGGTCATGGGCGCTGACTGGACGGACGGCAGATGCGACGAGTACGTGTCCGGGCTCTTCGACATCTGCGTGATGGAGAAGCGCGAGGCACCGCCGACCCCGATGCCGCCGGCCGGTAGGCCCAGGCACCACTGAATGCTCCGCGCGGTTTGATGGGCCGCGCCGGACCAGCCGGAGGTGTCCGTAACAACATCGGCAGTCGCTACGCTTTGTGGTTGGCGTGAAGCGACCGGTACCGCCCCTGGCTCAGGGGCGGCATCGTCAATCCACGTAGTTGGACCGAGGGTCCGTGCGCCGGCCCTCCCCCGTGGCCGTGTTCATCTCGATCTGGTCACCGGCACTACGCCAGCACATGAGATCCCTCATGCCCGAGGCCGGGTCGCCAGGCTTCTGGACCGAGACCGCGTACCAGCCGTCGCATTGCCCACCAGCAGGCGATGAGGCATAGGTCAGCTCCCATTCGATGCCGTTGCCGCGCAGCTTCCCGGTGTAGGCACGGTCGGCTGCTGCTGAAGGACCGCCGCTCACGCCCTCGGCGATGCCGGCGACCACAGCTGACCCGAAGAACAGGACCACCGGCAGGCCCAGCACCAGGACGATGCCCCACATGACCCGACGCGTCCTGCGCTCCTTGCGACTGATCGTCGGTGCACCGCAATGCGGACAAGCCTCTGCTTGGTCGCTGACCGACTTCCCACATTCTCCACACGTGATGAGCGTCATTCAGTCCGTCCTTAGCGGCAAGGGTGACTCCGAATCGCTTACTCAGTGGCCGGCTGCGAAGTAGCCAGCAGCCTTCTTGATGAAATCAAGCGTTTCCTGAGATCCCTGGAGATAGACATTGATGTCAAATGCATCGGGAGTCTTGCCCGTCGTGGCAGAGGCGCCTTCTTGCATTTTCTGAGAGCACGAATCAACGAGCGCGGCGATAGATGCCACCTGATCGCTGTCGTTCTCGGTGGACTTCGCCAAAATTGCCGCGAGAAGCGCTTTCATTGCCATTATCGCGCCAGCTTCTTTCTGCTCGTAGTTGCTCATCGGTTGCCCCTAGGTGTCGGTGTAAGTTCGGTGTAACAGTGCCGGAAAAGCCTGGAAATTTCTAACGACCATAGATGACTGACAGCCCCGAGAATACGCTTCAAATAGCGTATTTTTGAGGCATTCTGCGCGCTAATGAAAAGAAGGGAATCCCGGCGTAACCGGATTATGAGTCCCCTGCTCTAACCGTTGAGCTATAGGCCCTGCGAAGCGTCACAGTGTAGTGGAGCGCGCCCCTGCCCGGCTACTCAGACGTCAACCGCCAGCGCCTTGGCCACCCGCTCCAGCCGCACTTCCGCAATCTCCGCGAAGTGCTGCATCTGCCGAAGATGCGCCTGGTACAACGCAACCGTCCTTCTGGCCCCTTCCAGCCCGGGCTGGTTGCAACCACCAAAACCCTCAACCAGTTGCGCACCAGACCGCGTCAGAAGCGCCTGCGTCGTGCGACGGGCGAAACCCAGCCGATCCTCGCGCTCGTCCTGCTCTACTTCCTCCCAATCCAGCAGCGGCGGGAAGTCGGCTTGCAGGGGATCAGGTATTTCGTGCTTGACAACATTCATGGCGTAACTCCAGATGCATAGGGGATCCGTGCAGCAGGCAGCACGTGGTGTGCATGGCCTGCTGCCTGTCTGCATCGGTGCCGGTGAAGATCCGGCCCGCCTACGCGATGTGTTGAGCATCTGCCCGGCCAGCGTGAGGCTGTCGCGAGGAGAATTCAAACGGCAGATGCGACACAGCGCGAAATCACCCGAACCGCGCCCCCATTGCCCTCACGCCCTCGACATTCCCCCGCGCCAGCGCGCGTAATCCATCCGACCCCACCCGCGCATCCCCCGCAACGCGCTCCCAGAACTCGCTCGCCAGCGGCGCGGCCCAGCGCAGATGTTCAAGCTCGCCGCTCTCACGCGGTGCAACCGCGTCCAACGGCGCATCCTGCCGCAGCACGCCCAGCCGCGAAGGCGCCAACGACATCGGCAACATGTCGTAGGCCGGCGCCAATGGCAGCGGACCACGGTCCACGAAGTGGAAACCGATGTTGCCCTGATGCATGTCGCCGTTACCGATCAACCGCCCAAACGCATGCAGCCGCGCCATGACCTGCACGGTTTCGGCAGACAGCCAACCCGCCGCCTGCAGCAGCGCACCCGCGCGCGGCCACTCCGCAGTCGCCTCACCCGTAAACGCAGCCGAAAGCGACAGCAGCGAAACAAAACCTCGCCGCCCCAGCACATCGGCGCTGCGGTCGAAGCGCGTCACTTCCAGGAAGGTATGCGTGGGTGTCTGCAGCAACTCGCTGCTCGCTGCGTCCACGCCGGCGGCGCGCAGGATTTCCAGCGCGAGGTGTTCGCACACCAGCAGGTCGGCCCAGCGCTGTGCGGCCTCCCCGCCATCGGGCTGGGCGAACTTCACGATCACCGCGCGGCGCCCGCCGTCGCTTTCCACGGTGGCGGTGAACTTGGGCTGCTCGCCGCCAGGCGACGAACCCACGTCCTCGCCGGCCAATGCGGCACGAGCCCGTTGCGGGTACTGCTGCGGGCGGTCGCGCGCAGCCACCCGATCGGGCGGTGCATCCAGCGCCGCCAAGGCCGCCTGTACGGCCTCACCGCCCAGCAGCAGGTCGCCGGTCTCGGTTCCGCCACCATGCACCAGCGCCACCAGCACGTCGTCGCGCTGCCAGCGCGTCAGGTCCGCGGGCAGACCCAGGCCGCGCGCACGGCCATGCGCGAAGCTGCGGCCGAGGAAGCCCTGCGGACGCAGGTCATCGAGGTACCACGGCAGGCCCGGGAAGAACGCGGCAATGTCGCCCTCCGGTGTGCGCAACAGGTTGGGCCGCGCGCGGCTGGCGTCCAGGTGGAAGGTGTCGCCACTGAGCGCGATCAGCCGGCCCAGCTCTTCCAGCGTGGCGTCCTCGCGCAGGCGGTACAGCGGCCATTCGCTGCCCACGCGCGAAGGCTGGCGCAGGGCGTAGGCGGTGGCACGCGTCTGCCCCAGCCGCACGACCTGATCGCCGCTGGCCGCGACCAGGCGGCTGAGGGTCATGCGATTTACGCCCAGGCGCTCGGCCAGCGCGGCCGCCGGTTGTGGCTGGCCGGGGGGCAGCTGGGCGATCAGGTCCTGGGGCTGCAGGAGTGCGCGGCGGGCCATGGACGGGCCTTGGAGACGAATAGTGTTACGTATTTATCGCAAAAAAAAGCGGACTGCAAGCTGGAATCAGTATCAAATCTGCTGTTTTTCAAAGGTTTTCAAGAGGACAGCAGCGGTATTTATCAGAAATAGTGTTACGTAAAAATTACGAATTCTTCAGAAAATCCACCGGGCATGGCTCTGCGCTACCTTCGCGGGGCGTGGCCCTGCCCACCCAAAGAAAAACCCCGCCGAAGCGGGGTTCTTCTTGACTGAAGCAGTTGCCGAGCATGGGCTCGGCACTACCTGGCTATCAGTCGATATCCAGGAAGCTGCGCAGCTGCTCCGAGCGGCTCGGGTGACGCAGCTTGCGCAGGGCCTTCGCTTCGATCTGGCGGATGCGCTCGCGGGTCACGTCGAACTGCTTGCCGACCTCTTCCAGCGTGTGATCGGTGTTCATATCGATGCCGAAGCGCATGCGCAGCACCTTGGCTTCCCTCGGGGTGAGGCCGGCCAGCACATCGCGCACGGTTTCAGACAGGTTGATGTTGGTGGTGTTCTCGATCGGGGACTCCACGTTGGTGTCCTCGATGAAGTCGCCCAGATGGGAATCCTCGTCGTCGCCGATCGGGGTTTCCATCGAGATCGGCTCCTTGGCGATCTTCATCACCTTGCGGATCTTGTCTTCCGGCATGTCCATTTCCTTGGCCAGCTCCTCCGGCGTGGCCTCGCGGCCGTACTGCTGGAGCATCTGGCGGGAAATGCGGTTCAACTTGTTGATCGTCTCGATCATGTGCACCGGGATACGGATGGTGCGTGCCTGGTCGGCAATCGAGCGGGTGATCGCCTGGCGGATCCACCAGGTGGCGTAGGTCGAGAACTTGTAACCGCGGCGGTACTCGAACTTGTCCACGGCCTTCATCAGGCCGATGTTGCCTTCCTGGATCAGGTCGAGGAACTGCAGGCCGCGGTTGGTGTACTTCTTGGCGATCGAGATCACCAGGCGCAGGTTGGCCTCGACCATTTCCTTCTTGGCCTTGCGCGCCTTGGCTTCACCGTAGGCCATGGCACGGCTGATTTCCTTCAGCTCTTCCAGGTCCAGCTGGGTCAGCTTCTCGATGTCGATCGTCGCCTGCTGTTCGGCAATGATCTGGTCCTTCACTTCACGCAGCGCCGAAGACCACTTCTGCTTGCGCTTCAGTGCATCTTCCACCCATTCCAGGTTGGTCTGGTTGCCTTCCCAGGAACGGATGAAGTCCTTGCGCGGCATGCGGGCGGTAACGGTGGCCAGGTTCAGCACGCGGCGCTCATGCGACTTGATGTCGGCCATGGTGTCGCGCAGCTGCTTGGTCAGCACGTCGGTCAGCGGCAGCGGCAGCTTCAGGGTGACGAACACCGCCGACATCTCTTCGCGCAGGCGCGGCAGGTTCTTCTTGTCGCCCTTGGTCGCCGCCTTCTTGAAGGCAGTGAAGGCATCGCTCAGCGCCTGCATGCGCGCGGCGACTTCCTCCGGGTCCGGACCGGTCGGTGCGGCTTCTTCCTCGCCACCCTCGACATCATCGTCCTCGTCCTCGTCGCCATCGGCGTCGGCATCGTCGCCGTCGTCGGACGCGGCAGCGGCCGGCGCAGGCACTTCGTCCGTAAGGTCGTTGAAGCCGACGATCACTTCGGCCAGGCGCTTCTTGCCTTCCTTGTGGGCTTCATAGTCGTTCAGCAGCGACTCGACCGACACCGGGAACTGGCCCAGGGCGGCCTGCACCTGCGAAAGGCCTTCCTCGATGCGCTTGGCAATGGCGATTTCGCCTTCGCGGGTCAGCAGCTCGACGGTGCCCATTTCGCGCATGTACATGCGCACCGGGTCGGTGGTACGGCCACCTTCGGTGTCGAGCGCGCTCAGCGCGGCGGCGGCTTCTTCGGCCGCGGTGTCATCGACTTCGCGGTTACCGGTGTTGCCGTCGTTGAGAAGCAGGGTTTCCACATCCGGCGCAACTTCATGGACATCGATGCCCATGCCGTTGATCATGCCGATGATGTCTTCAATCTGTTCCGGGTCGACCATGTCGTCCGGCAGATGGTCATTGACTTCGGCGTAGGTCAGGTAGCCCTGTTCCAGGCCCTTGCTGATCAGTTGCTTGATTTCGGATTGGGCAGGACGTTCGTTGGCCATGTAGTGCTCGCGCCACCGGCTAGGGAGAAATAGGGAACGTAGCATTATACCAGCCCGGGGCCCCGCCTGCCGGGCGGTGGTCCCGCAGGCTCAGGGCCTGAGAAGGAAGGTCACGGGACCGTCATTGACCAGGCTGACGACCATATGGGCACCAAATCGGCCCGTTTCCACCCCCGGCGCGTGATTTTCACGACAGATCCCGACAAAACGGTTGAACCCGCGTTCAGCCTCGTCCGGCGGCGCCGCGCTGGTGAAGCTCGGCCGCATGCCCGAGCGGGTGTCGGCGGCCAGGGTGAACTGGCTGACCAGCAACAGGCCGCCGCCGGTGTCACGCAGCGACCGGTTCATCTTCCCGGCCTCGTCGGCGAACACCCGGTAGCCCAGCAGGCGCTCGGCCATCCGCTGCAGCTGGGCCTCGGTATCGCCGGGCTCCATGCCGACCAGCGCCAGCAGGCCGGGGCCGATCTGCCCGACCGCTTCGTCGTCGACATGCACGGCGGCCTGGCTGACACGTTGGATCAGGACGAGCATCGCGGGCTTCCGAATGAACAGGGCCGGCCACGATAGCAGCGCCCTTGGCTAAACTGGCGCCGATGAATCCGCAACGCAAAGCCCGGCTGGTCTACCGCGCCACCACCCTGTTCGCCCGCCTGCCCTGGCCGCTGCTGCGGGGTGCCGCGCGCGCCCTGGCGTGGGCGTGGATCAGTCTCAACGCCCGTGAGAGCCGCGTCACCCGGCGCAACCTGGAACTGGCCTACCCCGAACTGGATGCCGCCGCGCGCGACCACCTGCACCGCGAGCTGCTGCGCTCCACCGCGCTGCAGGCCATCGAGACCCTGCGCCTGTGGAGCCAGAAGCCGGCCGACAACCTGCGCCTGCACCTGAAGCAACGCCATGGCGAAGCGCTGTACGACGCGGCGCTGGCCAGCGGCAAGGGCGTGATCGTGGCTGCGCCGCACTTCGGCAACTGGGAGCTGCTCAACCAGTGGCTGGCCTCGCGCGGGCAGATCGCCATCGTCTACAAGCCGCCGGAGGACGAGGCCAGCGACGCTTTCCTGCAGATCGTGCGCGGCGGCCAGAACGTGCAGCAGGTGCGCGCCGAGGGCCCGGCCGTGCGGCAGCTGTTCAAGGTGCTCAAGGACGGCGGTGCCACCGGCATCCTGCCCGACCAGCAGCCCAAGGCCGGCGACGGTGTGTTCGTGCCGTTCTTCGGCGTGCAGGCGCTGACCATGACCCTGGTCAACCGCCTGGCCGAGCGCACCGGTGCCACCGTGCTGTACGGCTGGTGCGAGCGCATCGGGCCGGACATGGAATTCGCCCTGCACATCGAGCCGACCGACCCGGCGGTGGCCGACCCGGACCCGCAGGTGGCCGCCACCGCGCTCAATGCCGGTATCGAACGCATCGCCCGCCGCGACCCCGCGCAGTACCAGTGGACGTACAAGCGCTATACGCTGCGACCGGCGGGCAGTGGCGAGGAAGATCCCTACGCTACCGAAGAGCATCCCCACTAGCGGCCAGCCCACTGAGTCCGACCGGTCCCTGCGACCGGCGGCCGCACCACGTTGAATACGACGCCGGCGCCCCCATAGAGACTGCGATGTCCGCCTCCCCCGGTCCTGCCATGCCTGCTTCTTCCCTGTTCGGCGATCCGGCCGCGATCCGCTGCGAACGCGCGGTGGCCGAACTGCGCGCCGGTCGCCCGGTCCTGCTGCACGATGGCCAGGGCCAACGCCTGGCAGTGATCGCGCTGGACAGTGCCACCGCCAGCAGCTTTGCCGCCTTCGCCAGCGCCGCGCGCGAGCGCCACTACCTGTTCCTGACCGCCACCCGCGCCCGCGTACTCGGCGTGGACGCTCCGGAAGGCGCACGCCTGCCACTGGCCGGCATCGCCTTCGATGCCCTGCCCTCGCTGGGCTACCTGCGCGAGCCCGGCCCGATGCCGGAGGGCTGGAGCGCCGGTGACGCCTTCGATGCCGGCGCGGTTGAACTGGCCCGCCTCGGCCTGCTGCTGCCGGCAATGGTGGCCGTGCGCCTGGACGCGGGTGACGCCACCTTCGACGGTGCCGCCGAAGTCGCCCTGTGCGACCTCGCCGAGGGCGCGGCCCATGCGGCCCACGATTACGAACTGGTGGCCCGCTCGCCGGTCCCGCTGCGCGACGTTGGCATGACCACCTTCGCGGTGTTCCGCGGCGGCGTGGCGCAGCGCGACCAGGTCGCGATCATCGTCGGCGAGCCGGACCTGTCGGCAGTGGTGCCGGTGCGCGTGCATTCCTCGTGCCTGACCGGCGACCTGTTCGGTTCACTCAAGTGCGACTGCGGCGACCAGCTGCGGCGCGGCCTGCGCAAGCTGAAGGAACTGGGTGGCGGCGTGCTGCTGTACCTGGACCAGGAAGGTCGTGGCACCGGGATCGCGGCCAAGATGCGCGCGTATGGCTACCAGCACGACGGCCTGGACACCATCGATGCCGATGCGCAGCTGGGCTTCGGCGCCGACGAACGCCGCTACGGCAGCGCAGTGGCGATGCTGCGCGGCCTGGGCATCTCGCGCGTGGCCCTGCTCAGCAACAACCCGACCAAGGCGCAGCGCCTGCGCAATGCCGGCATCGAGGTGCTGGACTGCATTCCGGTCACCGGCGAGATCACCGCCGAGAACGAGCACTACCTGCGCACCAAGGCCGACCGTGCGGGTCACATGCTGGACGTGGACGCGCTGATCCAGGCTGCCCAGTAACGCGGCCGACCTGCTACCGTCTGCGCGGTGCGGCCACGGCCGCCACCGCCCGCCCTGCTGCCTGACGGAGCCCGCGTGACCGACGCCTCGATTCCTGCACCACCCGCCTCCGACTGGCAGGTACTACCGCAACGCGCGGCCCGCCTGGCCGCACTGGAAGGCGCCTTCGGCGGCCTGTTCGTGCCGGGCCTGCCCTTGGCGGCGGCGGCGTGGTTCTTCGATCTGCCCGGCGGGCTGTGGACTGCGGCCCTTGGGCTGCTGATCGGCATCGCCTTCGGTGCGTGGCTGGGCCATCGTCGCCTGGTCCGCACGCGCTGGCGGCTGGATGCACAGGGCCTGGGCCTGCGCCGCGACCTGATGTGGCAGCTGGAAACCCGCATTCCCATTTCGCGCGTGCAGCACCTGGACCTGCGCCGGGGGCCGCTGGAGCGCCGCGCCGGCCTGGCCACGCTGATCGTGCACACTGCCGGCACGCGCATGAGCGCGGTGACCGTCAGCGGCCTGGACGAGGCCGACGCCGAACGCCTGCGCGACACCCTTTCGCACCAGCTCGACCAGGACGCCGACGCCCTGTGAGCCTGCCGCCGCCCCTGCCCGCATCGCTGCCCGACGGTGGCGAAGACCATCGCCTGCATCCGTGGTCGTGGCTGTTCGTGCTGCTGATGCAGCTGCGCCACTACTTCCTGCCGCTGATCGCGCTGCTGGTATTCGGCCAGCGCGGCGATCGCGATCCGATGTGGGCCCAGCTGATCCCGTTGTCGGCCATTGCTGTCCTGGTGCTGGTGTCGGTGCTGCAGTACCTGAGCTACCGCTACCGCATCGGCAACGATGCAATCACCGTGCGCAGCGGCCTGCTTGCGCGCAACCGCCGCGAGATCCCGTTTGCCCGCATCCACAACGTGGAAGTGCGGCAGAACCCGCTGCACCGCCTGTTCGGCGTGGCCGAGCTACGCCTGGAGTCGGCCGGTGGCGCGCGCCCGGAGGCGGAAATGCGGGTGCTGAAGCTGGACCAGGCCTTGGCCCTGGAGCGGCTGGTGCGCCAGCGCGGGCAAGCGCCGCAGGCCAGCGAAGCGGTTGCCGTGGCCGACATCGCCGACACCGGCAATGAACACGTGCTGCTGCGCCTGTCCAGCTGGGACGTGGTGCGCATGGGCCTGCTATCCAACCGGGGCTGGGCGCTGGCGATCGCCGCCGTCGGCGTGCTGTTCCAGACCGTGCCACGGCCGGTGATGGATGACGCCCTCCAGCGCGGCGGCCGCGAGGCGTTCGGCTACGCCAGTCACCTGCACCCGGGCGTGGCCGGCGCGTTCCTTCTGGCGGGCACTGCGCTCCTGCTGGGCTGGCTGGCGCTGCGCGTGCTGTCGGTGGTGCTGACCCTGCTGCGCTACCACGGCTTCACGCTCAGCGAGCAGGAGCGCCGCCTGACCGTCTCGGCCGGCCTGCTCAGCCGCACCCGCAGCAGCGTGGCGCGTCGCCGCATCCAGGCCTGGACCCTGCGCGAAAGCACCCTGCATCGCTGGTTCGGGCTGCGCCAGCTGCGCATCGACAGCGCCGCCGGCGGGCCTTCGCGCGATGAGGACCGTGCCCTGCGCGAACTGGCGCCGCTGGCATCACGCACGCGTTGCGAGCAGCTGGTGCAGCACCTGCTGCCGCAGCTGCAGTGGCCGCCGGCACACTGGCAGTCGATTCCACAGCGCGGTTGGTGGCGGCTGTGCCTGGGTGCACTGCTGCTGGCGCCGTTGCTGGCGGCCGCCGCGTACTGGCGGTGGGGATCATGGGGATTGGTGGTGCTGGCCTGGATGCCGATCGCACTGCTGATCGCGCATCGGCAGATGGCACGCATGGGCTGGTACCTGGACGATCACTTCGTGGCGGTGCGCGGCGGCTGGTGGAAGCGCTGGTGGCGCTGGGCCGAGCTGGACAAGGTGCAGGGCCTGCGCCTGCAGCGCTCGCCGCTGGACAAGCTGCTCGGCACCAGCAGCCTGCAGCTGGATACCGCTGGTGCGCATGGTGATGTGGCACTGACCCTGCATTACCTGCCACACGAACAGGCACAACGGGTGATGGAACAGCTGGCGGCGGCGCTGGCACGGCGCAAACTGCGCTGGTGAGCACTACCGCGAGCGGGGTCAGCGAGGCATCACCGCTGCGACGGGCCCCAGTAGCCCAGGTCCTTGCGGATCTGCAGGTCGCGCAGCCAGGTGCCGAACGGCTTGCGCCGCAGCGCGCCCATTTCGCCGGACAGGAAATCCTCGGTCGCGGCGATCACCCGCTCGCTGGAGCGGCCATCGCGGTACGGATGGATGGCATCGGCGTAGCGCACGATCTCCGCCTGCAGCGCGGCGTCCGGATGCAGCGCACGCTGCAGCATCGCCGGCAGCTGTGCCGGGTCGTCGAAACCGATCATGTGCGGCTTGGGCACGCGGTTGCGGAAGGTCACCACCGGCTTGTGCTGGACGATGAACTCCGAAACGATCGACGAGGTGTCCGACACCAGCACGTCGGCGGCGCGCTGCGCGGCCATCACCTGTTCCGGCTCGATGAAGCGGGCATTGGCACCGGCCAGCGCGCGGTAACGCTCGAACAGTTCCAGCGCGCACTTCGGGTGCAGCGTCAGCAGCCAGTAACGGTCGCCGGCGGCGATGTCGGCGGCGATCTGCGCGTGCAGGTGCGGGGCCGCGCTCAAGCGCTCGGTGAAGGTCGAACCGAACAGGATCACCGGGCGACCAGCGGCCGGCGCGCGCAGCGCGGCACTCTCGCCGCCATCATCGCGGAACAGTGGGTCCAGCTTCGGCCAACCGGTCTCGGCCACCGCGAAGTGGCCCTGCTGGGCGGCGATCTGCCGGAACGGGGCCGTGGTGGCCGGGCCCTGCGTGCAGTACAGGTCGAACATGCCGCGCACCCGGAAGTGGCCGCGGGCGCTGTCGCGCTTCTCCACGTTGAAGCCATGGAACAGCTGCACCTTGGCCCCGGACAGGAAGGTCGGCACCCAGTTGGCGGCGCTGAACACCGCGCGCGGGCGCATCGCCAGGGCCTGCTTCAGGCCGATGTTGGGCACCCCGGGCAGGTGGCTGCCGGCCGCGCCGCCCTCGAACCAGGCGGCCACGTCCTGCCCCGACGCGTGCAAGGCCTGCGCCAACGGGGCGAGAATAGGCAGCGCATAGCGCTCCGTCGCAAACAACAGGTACCCGGCCATCATGTCCTCCACGACCGCTCCCATCGAACGGCCTCGCATCTCGGCGTGCATTATCGCGTTCAACGAGGCCGGGCGCATCGGCGACTGCCTGGCCTCGCTGGCCTTCTGCGATGAAATCGTGGTGGTGGATTCGCAGTCCACCGATGCCACCGTGGCCCTTGCCGAGGCCGCCGGCGCCCGCGTGCTGCAGCGTCGGTTCGAGGGGTTCCGCAGCCAGAAGGCGTTCTGCGTCGAGCAGGCCAGCCATGACTGGGTGCTGTGCCTGGATGCCGACGAGCGCATCAGTCCGGAACTGCGCGCGGCCATCGAACAGGCCCGCGACGGCGGCTTCGCCGGCCACGCTGGGTACCGCTTCGCGCGCCTGTCGGAGTACTTCGGCAGGTTCCTGCGCCATGGCAACGCCTACCCGGATCGGGTGATGCGCCTGTTCGACCGCCGCCGCGGTGGCTGGCGCGGCAAGCGCGAGATCCACGAGGCGGCCAGCGTTGACGGCAGCGTCGGCACCCTGCACGGGGACCTGATCCACTACCCGTACCGCTCGCTGCAGCAGCAGCTGGCGAAGACCGAGAAGTACGCCCGGATGATGGCCGAGCACGAGTTTGCACGCGGCAAGCGCGCCACGCTCGGCAAGCTGGTGCTGGCTCCGGCCTGGCGATTCTGGCGTGGCTTCCTGTTCCGCGGTGGCTTCCGCGACGGCTGGCACGGCCTGGTCTACGCCTATGTGCGTGCCAACTACGTGCGGCAGAAGACCATCATGCTGTGGATGCTGGGCAACGGCCAGGCGGTGGCCGATCCGGCGGCGCCTGCGGAACGGTCCTGAACGGCCTGTGTCACACTGGCCGCGCGTTGCCCGAAGGTCCCCCCCCATGAAAATCCTGTACACCAACTTCCACTATGGCGACGGTGGCGGCCATACGACGTACATCGTTTCCCTTGCGCGGGCCCTGCATGGCCGGCACGCGCTCCACGTTGCAGCCCCAGCCGACAGCCGCCTGCTGCGTACCGTGGCCGATGAAGGCATTGCCAGCACGTTGCCGGTCGACTTCGGCAGCGGCCTGCCGACCCTGCCGCAACAGCTGGCCGAGCAGCGCGCGCTGCGCCGCCTGGTCCACGAACAGAACATCGACCTGGTCCACGTCAACGGCGCACGCGACCATCGCGTGGTGATGCAGGCGCTGTTCGGCCTGCGCCGCCCCCCGATCCTGCTGACCAAGCACAACAGCAAACGTACCGATACCCTTGGAAACGCGCTGCGCGCACGTTGGGCCACCGATCGCCTGATCGCGGTCTCGGCCGATACCAAGCGCCTGCTGGAACAGGGTCCGTACCGGCGCTGCCCGATCGATGTGGTGCGCAACGGCGTCGACCTGGAGCGCTACTCGCCGCTACCGGCCGGGGCCGGCCACGCACTGCGCCAGCAATGGACCCAGGACCCAGAGGCACTGGTGCTGGTCAGCAATGCCGGCACCGACGACTACAAGGGCTGGATCGATCTGGCCCGGGCCATCGCACGGCTGCCCGATGCGATCCGCCCCCGCGTTCACATGGCCGTGGCGGGCCACCTACCCAGCGCGCAGCAGCACGAACAGGTGCAGGGGCTGGGAGACGTCGCAGCGCAGGTGCACTTCACCGGCCTGCTGGCCGATACCCGCGTGCTGATCGCGGCCGGCGATATCGGCTTCGTGCTGTCCCACGACATCGAGACCATCTCCTTCGCCTGCCGCGAGATGATGGCCAGCGGCAAGCCGATGCTGGTCAGCGACTTCGCCGGCCTGCCCGAGAACATCGAACAAGGAGTCGACGGCTGGGTGGTCGCCACCCGCGACATCGACGCCATCGCCGCACAGGTGGCGGCACTGTACGCGCAACGCGATGCACTGCCCGGGCATGGCCATGCCGCCCGCCGCCACGCGCAGCGGGAGTTCGGCCTGCAGACATTCGCCGATGCCACGCTGGCCAGCTATGAGGCAGCACTGGGCGGCCGCTGAGGGCCGGCCTTCAATCCGCTACGCCGGGCCCCTGCAGCCGGCGTTCGTGCTCAAGCTCCGCTGCCGTCGGCCTGCAGGTGCCGGCCACCGCATCAGCGGGCACCAGCCACCAGCGGCGGCGATTGGAAACACCGGCCATTTCCGCGCGTGATCGATCGATGCAGGCCTGCAGGGCGTCCTCGTTCACCAGCAGCCAGCGTCGTTGCGGAAACAGCCGCTGCCAGCGTACGGCCGCCTGCAGCTGCTCGTGCCAGCGGTCTTCGAAACCGAAGGTTGCCGCAGGCCGATCGGCCATCAGCAGGTTCTGCTCCTTCCATGCCACCAGCCCCAGCTCGGCCTGCGGGCCGATGCGCGCGCCGACCTCACGCATCAGGCCACGGGCCGAACTGGAATCGTTCAGCAGCGGATAGGCGAGCACGCCATACAGCACCCAGATTCCCGCAAGTGTCGAGATCACGGCCAGATGGCGGCGACCGCGCCCGCTTGCCCACAGGCTCAGGCCGCCCCAGATCCCCATCGCCAGCGCCGTCCATGCCAGCGCGTCGGTAGCGCCAGGCGCCAGGCCGCGACCATGGGTGAGGCGTATTTCGAAACCGGGGTCGCCCAGCAGCGCCAATGCCCCGATCAGCGTCAATCCTGCGGCCAGCAACGCGGCGAAGGCGCCCAGCACGCCCTGCACGTCGCGCCGCTTCAGCAGCCCCGGCAACAACGGTGCCAGCGCCAGGCAGAACATCGGCAGGGCCGGCAGGATGTAGACATCGCGCTTGCCGTGGGGAATGGAAAAGAACAGCACGACCAGCAGCCACCAGGCCAGCGGCAACAGGTAACGCGGGTCGCGGCGGCGCAGCCGGCGGCACCACGCAGGCAACGCCCAGGGCAGCAGCAGGAAGGCGGGAATCCACATCGATGGCATGATCGCCAGGAAGTACCACCACGGCTGGTGATGGTCCCAGGACTGCATGTAGCGCCGCGCGGTCTGCCGGAACAGGATGTCGTCCATATAGGCCCGGTAGGGGTCCAGGCCGGTGGCCAGCGCGGCCATGATCATCGGTGCCAGCCACAGCGACACCGCCAGCAGAAACCACAGCGGCGCCAGCCAGAAGCGGACATCACCTGCATGCAGGCGTACGCGTGGCCAGTGCAGGGCCGCTGCCAGGGCGGCCGGTACGATCATCAGCAGGGCCAGCATGCCCACACCCTTGGTGATCACCCCGATGCCGGCAAAGAACCAGCCCAGCCACCACCAGCGCCAGGCAGGGCCCAGCAACAGGTGGCGCAGCAGGCCGTAGTTGGCCAGCGTGATGAACAGCACCAGCAGCGGGTCGATCTGTGCCTTCTTCGCCTGGAAGGTGAAGTGCAGCGCGAACAGCAGCGCCCAGCCCGCGTACAGCCCGACCCGCCGTGTCCACAGGCGCCGGCCAAGATCCACCACGCACCACAGCGTGCCCAGCGCGGCCAGCAGCGAAGGCAGCAGGAAGGCCACGCGCCAGTGGCCGACCAGGCCGTACAGCGTGGCCTGCCACCACATCAGCATCGGCGGCTTGTCCGAGTAGAGTTCCAGCCCACGGTGCGGGAACAACCAGTAGCCGCTGTCGACCATCTGCCTGGCCACCAGCGCGAAGCGTGGCTCGTCCGACGGCCATGGATCACGAAGGCCGAGACCGGCCCCCAGCACCAGCAGGGCCATCACCACCAACAGCCACGTCTGTCGCGACGCGTGGGTTTTCAGCATGGGACTCGAAACGGCAGCGGGGATCAGCCTGCTTTTATCAGACGCGCGTAGAAGAAACCGTCAGCATCGTTGTCACCAGGCAGACGCTGGCGCGCCACGCCTTCGCAATCCACGCCGAATGCGTCGCCCAGCGGCTGCGCCTCGGCATCCGGATGCCACTTGAGAAACGCGCGCACCTGGTCGATGTTCTCGGCACGCAGGATCGAGCAGGTCGCATACAGCAGCACGCCGCCCGGGCGCAGCATCGACCAGCAGGCTTCCAGTAGGCGCGCCTGCACTCCCACCAGCGCGTCGATGTCCTCGGCGCGGCGGTGGAACATGACATCCGGCTGGCGACGGATCACGCCGGTGGCCGAACACGGCGCATCCAGCAGGATCGCGTCGAACGGCACGCCATCCCACCAGGCACCGGGATCGCTGGCATCGGCGGCCAGGGTCTGCGCGTGTTCGCCCACGCCGGTACGGGCATAGGTGTCACGGGCGCGCGCCAGGCGCCGGGCGTCGATATCCAGCGCCAGCAGGCGCAGGCTCGGGTCGCGTTCCAGCAGGTGCGCCGATTTGCCACCGGGCGCTGCGCAGGCATCCAGCACGCGCGAGCCGGCAGCGGGGGCCAGTGCATCCGCCGCGCACTGCGCCGACAGGTCCTGCACCGACAGCGCGCCCTCGGCGAAGCCGGGCAGCTGATTCACCGCCACCGGGGCCGCCAGGCGCAACGCATCGGGACTGAGCGCACTGGGTTCAGCGGCAATGCCGGCTTCGGCCAGCGCTGCCAGGGCTTTGTCGCGGCCGCCGTGCTGGCGGTTGGCGCGCAGCCACAGCGGCGCAGGCTGCAGGCTTTCGTTGAACACCGCTTCGGCCTGCGCCGGCCAATCCCGTTCGATCGCCTCGGCCAGCCATTCCGGGAAGGCATCGCGCGCGGGCTGCTCCGGGAACCCTTCGCGCTGCGCGCGGCGCAGGATCGCGTTGACCAGGCCAGCCTGCCGTTCGCGGCCCAGTGCACGGGCAGCATCGACCGTGGCCGACAGTGCGGCATGCGCCGGCAGTTCCAGCACATCCAGCTGCGCAAAACCGACCATCAGCAGCGTGCGCAGGTCGGCATCACGCGCCGACAGCGGCTTCTGCATCCAGCCCTGCAATGCCGCGTCATAGGTGCTGCGGCGACGCAGCACGGCAAAGCACAGTGCCTCCAGCAGCGCGCGGTCGCGGCTGTCGGCCAGCTTCGGCAGCGCCCAGGCCAGTTCGGCCTTCAGCGAACGGCCACGGGTGAACACCTGCGCCAGCACGCGTGCGGCCAGCATGCGCGTGGCCGCGCCCGGCGCTGCCTTGGCAATGGAGAAATCGTTCTGCTTCGACACCGCTTATGCCCCCACGCGCAGGTCGCGGCGAGCATTGAGGTAGTCGGCGGCGGTGATCGCCTTGCCGCCTTCGCGCTGCAGTACGCGCAGGCGCAGCACGCCCTGGCCACAGGCGATGTCGATGCCGTCGCGGCTGGCCGCCAGCACCGTGCCCGGCGCCTGGCCGTGGGCCTCATCCAGCGCCACCGCGCCATGGATGCGCACGCGCTCGCCGGCCAGCGTCGCCTCGGCGATCGGCCACGGATTGAACGCGCGCACGGTGCGCGCCAGCGCGCCGGCATCCTGCGCCCAGTCCAGCTTCGCTTCGGCCTTGTCCAGCTTGTGCGCATAAGTCACGCCCTGCTCCGGCTGCGGCCGTGCGATCGGCTTGATGCCGGCACGCAGCAGGCCCAGGCCATCGGACAGCACCTGCGCGCCCAGTTCGGCCAGCTTGTCGTGCAGCTGCCCACCGGTATCGGTGGCGGCAATCGGCAGCTCCTGGTGCAGCAGCACCGGGCCGGTATCGAGGCCGGCCTCCATCTGCATCAGACACACGCCGGTGGTTGCGTCGCCGGCCTGGATCGCACGCTGGATCGGCGCGGCACCGCGCCAGCGCGGCAGCAGCGAGGCGTGCACGTTCCAGCAGCCATGGGTCGGAATGGCCAGCACCGCCTTGGGCAGGATCAGGCCGTAGGCCACCACCACCATCAGGTCCGGCTGCAGATCGCGCAGCTGCTGCTGGGCCGCTTCGTCCTTCAGCGATTCGGGCTGGTAGACCGGGATGCCACGGGCGACGGCTTCAAGCTTGACCGGCGACGGCGCCAGGCCACGGCCACGACCGGCCGGGCGATCAGGCTGGGTGTAGACCGCCACGACCTCATGGTGGCGCGCAGCCGCGCGCAGCGACGACACCGCAAATTCCGGCGTACCGGCAAAGACAATCCTCATGGCTACCCCACTTGCAGGATGGATTCGTGCAGGAAAGAAAACGGCGCCGTCGGCCGGCGCCGTACAGCCCGCGCGCATCGCGCAGGCAGGGGCCACCCGAAGGGTGGCCCGGATCGGCGATCACGCCACGTGCTTGCGCTGCTTGGCCAGCTTCTTGCGCACCATCTCGCGCTTGAGCGGCGACAGATAGTCGATGAACAGCTTGCCATCCAGGTGATCCATCTCGTGCTGGATGCAGGTCGCCAGCACTTCGCCGGCCTCCAGCTGCTGCTCCTGGCCGTTGCGGTCCAGGTACTTCACGGTGATGGTATCGGCGCGGGTCACGTCGGCGAAGATGCCCGGGACCGACAGGCAGCCCTCCTGGTACACCCGGCCCCCGTCCTTGGCGACGATTTCCGGGTTGATGAACACATGCGGTTCATTCTTTTCTTCGCTGACGTCGATGACCATGAAGCGCTTGTGCACGTCAACCTGGGTGGCGGCCAGGCCGATGCCCGGCGCGTCGTACATGGTCAGGAACATGTTGTCGATCAGTTCCTGGAAGGCCGGCGTGGTGACTTCGGCGGCTTCGATCAACGCAGCCTTGGTACGCAGGCGCGGATCGGGGAACTCGAGAATGGGGAGAAGGGCCATGGCTGTTTCCGGATAGGGGGCCGGCACGCCGGCATACGTCGCAGATTCTAGCTCCAACGCTTGCCTTGCGCCCCGGTTTCTGGACTATAGTGCGCGGACCTGTTGGGGAATCAGGGCTTCACACCTATGTTGCTTCGTTTTCGTACGGTCGTCGCCGCGGCGATGCTGACCGTGGCTGCCTATGCTACCGCCGTGGAAGTGAATGGCGGGCACCCGGACACCTATGTGGTCCGAAAAGGGGATACGTTGTGGGATATCGCCGCACGTTTCCTGCAGAAGCCGTGGCTGTGGCCGGAGATCTGGCAGGCCAATCCGCAGATCGCCAATCCGCACCTGATCTATCCCGGTGACGTGCTCAGCCTGGCCTATCTGGACCGGGTGACCGTGACAGCCCAGCCGGGCCCGCGCCAGGAGGCCCCGATCGACGCCATTCCGCTGGCCCAGGTCGAGCCGTTCCTGAAGCAGCTGAGCGTGGTCGACAGCATCGAGCAGCTGCCCCAGGTGGTCGGCCTGGAGGACAACCGACTGCGCGTGTCTGGTGGCGATGCCGCCTACGTGAACCTGGCCGATGCCCAGCTGGGACAGCGCTGGGCCGTGGTCCGCCCGACCGTGCGCTACGCCCAGCCCAAGCCGAGCGAAGACCTGAACGCCAACGGCGACGTCACCCCGGGCAGCGGCAACCTGTGGAAAGCCTACAACGCACCCAACGCGCGCCGCGGCGTGCTGGGCTATGAACTGGCCCAGCTCGCCACCGGCACCATCACCCGGGTTGCCGACGGCAAGGCCGGGGCCTCCACGCTGGCGCTGGACAAGAGCACGGGTGGCCGTGAAGTCCGTGTCGGCGACCGCCTGGTGCCGGTCGAGGCCCGCCCCTATGACCTGCAGTTCGTGCCGCATGTGCCGGCCGCAGGCGTGGAAGGCGTGGACGTGCGCGTGCTCGCGGTGACCGACATGTTCACCGCCGGCGGCCCGCGCGACGTGATCGCGATTTCGGCCGGCCGCGCCCAGGGCGTCGACAATGGCACCGTGTTCTCGCTGTGGCGGCAGGGCCGCCATGTGGCCAACCGCCTGAAGTACCCGACGTCGTCGCGCATGGACGATGCGCTCAGCGGCAGCGTGGGCCGGGTTGCGCTGCCGGAGGAATATGCGGCGCACGCGATGGTGTTCCGCACCTTCGACAACGTCAGCTACGCGCTGGTGATGCAGGGCGTGAAGCCGGTGCGGGTGGGCTACAACGCGCTGCACCCGGACGCGAAGTAACGGTTGCCGGGCTGCCCCGGCCACCTCAGGTAGTGCCGGCCGCTGGCCGGCAGACACCTCCGGCAAATCCTGACACGTACATGCGAAGGCGCCCGAGGGCGCCTTTGTTGCGTGCGGTCGATAGTGGGGAATGACCAAGCAAGCTGATGAGGCGCTGCTGCGCCTGGTGATGGCAGGGGGCGCACTGGCGCCGCGACGGGCATTGCTGCAGAGCGCGGGCAACGCGGCCGCAGCCATCGCGCAGGGCACTGCGAACTGGCGCGCACACGGCTGCACACCGGAGCAGTGCGCCGCACTGGAACGCCCTGATGCGCGGGCGTGGACAGCCACGCAGCGCTGGCTGGAAGACGACCATCACCACCTCCTGGCCTTCACCGACCCGGCCTTTCCTCCCCCCTTGCTGGAAGTACCCAACCCACCGCTGGCGCTGTTCGTGGCCGGTGACCCCAGCCTGGCCTGGCGCCCCTCCGTGGCCCTGGTCGGCAGCCGCTCGCCGACGCCGGGTGGTCGCGCGCTGGCGGCCCGTTTTGCCAGCGGCTTCGTCGAGGCCGGGTTGGCGGTAACCAGCGGGCTGGCTGCCGGCATCGATGCCGCCGCCCACCAGGCAACCCTGGACGCCGGCGGCTGCACCGTCGCCGTGATCGGTACCGGCCCCGACCGCGCCTACCCGGACAGCCATGCCCGGCTGCAGGCCCGCATCGCCACCGAGGGGGCCGTGCTCAGCGAGTACCTTCCAGGCACCGCGGCCCGCCCCGGGCACTTCCCGGCCCGCAACCGGCTGGTGGCCGGGCTGGCCCTGGCCACGGTGGTGGTCGAGGCCGCCCAGCGCTCGGGAGCGCTGATCACCGCGCGCCTGGCCGCCGAGGCCGGTCGCGAGGTCTGCGCCCTGCCCGGTTCGGTGCTCAATCCACGCGCGGCGGGCTGCCACCGGCTGATCCGTGAAGGCGCCGCGCTGGTCGAGCGCCCGGAGGAGGTGCTGGAGCTGCTGGCCCCTGCGCTGCGCCAACAGCTGCCGGGCTTGCAATCGCGGCTGGCCACCCCCACTGAACAGGCACCGCCGGCACCCCTGCCGGCGCGCTGGGCCGACGACCCTGACTACCAGTGCTTGTGGCGGGCCCTGGACCACAACCCAAGCAGTATGGATTCACTGATCACGCGCTGTGGATTGACGGCGCCCCAGGTGTCCTCCATGCTGCTGGCCATGGAACTGGCGGGAATCGTGGTGTGCGTACACGGCCGCTACTGTCGAACTCCCTAGTTTCTTCACCTCCACAGCGTCGCGCGACGCAGGCCGAGGGGCAATGAAAGAGAGCATCCTGGACGTACTGCTGTACCTGTTTGAACACTATTTCAGCGAAGATGCGGACCTGATCCGTGACCGCGATTCGCTTCAGAACGGCCTGATCCAGGCCGGTTTCAGCCCAACCGAGATCAACAAGGCATTCGACTGGCTCGATGCCCTGGCCGCACAGCGGCCGAGCATGTCCCAGGCCCGGGTCGATGGCCCCGTGCGCGTCTACCACGGCCCCGAGCTGGACAAGCTGGACGTGGAATGCCGCGGTTTCCTGCTGTATCTGGAACAGCACGGCATCCTTGATGCCGACCAGCGCGAGCTGGTGCTGGACCGGGCGATGGCCCTGGACCAGGACGAACTGGACCTGGACGACCTGAAGTGGGTCGTGCTGATGGTGCTGTTCAACCAGCCCGGCTCCGAAGCGGCCTATGCCTGGATGGAGACGCAGATGTTCATGGACGAGCCAGAACCCCTGCACTGACCGTACACTTGGGGGCATAGCGCATTCAGGAGCGTCCCCGTGAGCGAGTGGTTCCACGCAGAAGGCAACCGGCAGCAAGGCCCGCTGCCGGCGGAACAGTTGGTTGAGTTGTTCCGCAACAACCAGATCTCCCTGGACACCCTGGTGTGGCGCGACGGCCTGCCGCAATGGCAGCCGTTGCGTAGCGTCGTCGACGAACTCGGCCTGATCGTGCCGGCACTGGACGCTTCTGCGCCGATCGTCGACGCCGAGCCGGAGCCGGTTGCACCGCCTCCGCCGCAGCCACCGGTGCTGCCGCCCTCCACCCCGTACGCCACCAGCACACCGGCCGGCGTCGTGCCGGCGCCGAAGAAGCAGCTGTCCGGCTGCGCCCTCACTGCGATCATCGCAGGCGCTCTGCTGCTGGTGCTGGTGCCGATCGTGGCCATCCTTGCCGCCATCGCCCTGCCGGCCTACAACGATTACACCGTGCGCGCCAAGGTCGCCGCTGCGGCCGATGCCCTGCACCCGCTGCAGGACCAGGTGCAGCATTTCGCCGATGAGGAAGGTCGCTGCCCGGGCGCCAACGATGCCGGCTTCCCCGCCCCTGGCGATTTCACCCGGTCCGGCCTGTCGGCGGTGAACATCGGCCGCTTCAACAACGGCCACTGCGGTATCGAGGCAACACTGTCGATGCCGGGCAAGAGCATCGACGGCGATCTGCTGTGGCTGGAATATGACCGCGACAGCGGCCGCTGGGACTGCAGCGGCGCAAGCGACGACAAGTACCTGCCGCCGGCGTGCCGCGGCTGAGCCGCGCGCGTACCGGTACCTCCAAGGACGATCCAACAGGGAACATGCAATGACTGAGTGGTATTACGCCGAAGGACAGCAACGCCAGGGCCCGCTGCCGGTCCAGGAGATCCGCCAGCGCTTCCAGCGCGGCCAACTGAACCTGGACACGCTGGTCTGGCGCGAAGGCATGGCGCAGTGGGCGGCGCTGCGCCAGGTGGTCGACGAGCTTGAACTGCAGACGCTGGCCGATGCCACGGCGGCCGCCGGCAGCGGCGGCTTCGACCTGCGCGGCGACTATGCCGCCATCGACAACGGCACCGCGCCGCTGCCCGGTACCGGCGCCCTCGGCAGCTCGCCATACAGCGCGCCTGCCGCCGCAGGCGCCGCTGGCCATGCGCAGCCGGTCATGGGCGGCGAAGTGGTCTACGCGGGCTTCTGGAAGCGCGTGGCCGCCTACATGATCGACTACTTCGTGCTGTTCATCCCCGGCAGCATCATCGGCGCCATCCTCGGTGTGGTGCTCGGCGCCAGCATGGGCGCGGTGGGCAGTGGTGAATCGGCCATCGAGGTGGTCGCGCAGCTGTCCAGCGCACTGATCAACTTCGCCATCGGCATGGCGTACTACACCTGGTTCCATGCCTCCAAGGGCGGCGCCACGCTGGGCAAGATGGCGGTCGGCATCAAGGTCGTGCGCAGCAATGGCGAACGCCTGACCAAGGCGCGCGCGTTCGGTCGCTACTGGGCCATGCTGCTGAGCAGCTTCATCCTCGGCATCGGCTTCCTGATGGCGGCCTTCACCGAGCGCAAGCAGGGCCTGCACGACATGATCTGCGACACCCTGGTGGTCGACCGCTGGGCCTTCACCGACCAGCCGCAGCTGCAGCGCCGCGAGCTGGGCACGGTCACCGTGCTGGTGCTGGTGCTGACCGGCCTGCTGTCGCTGGTGGGCTTGGCCCTGCTGGTCTTCGCGGTCGGCTTCATCGCCAAGATGGCGTCCTGAACGGCCATCGTCACGCCTGGCTGCTTGACATGGGCTGGCCGGGCGTGATTCCTCTAATAAGGTGAAACCTGAACGCCCGGCACATTACCGGGCGTTCAGTTTATGGATTTGCGCGTGGCCGCTTCACTAATGCGGCCGTTTGCTCCACCCTAGCGGCCCCTTCCCCACGGTTCGCCCCACAGACCCTGCTGCCATGCCCAAGCACCTGCTCATCGTCGAATCGCCGGCCAAGGCCAAGACGATCAACAAATACCTCGGCAAGGACTACACGGTCCTGGCCTCGTATGGGCATGTGCGTGACCTGATTCCGAAGGAAGGCGCGGTCGACCCGGACAACGGGTTCGCCATGCACTACGACGTGATCGACAAGAACGAAAAGCACGTCGATGCGATCGCCAAGGCCGCCAAGGGCGCCGACGACATCCTGCTGGCGACCGACCCGGATCGCGAGGGTGAGGCGATCAGCTGGCACATCGCCGAGATCCTGAAGGAACGCGGGCTGGTCAAGGACAAGCCGATGCAGCGCGTGGTGTTCACCGAGATCACCCCGCGCGCGATCAAGGAGGCGATCAGCCAGCCGCGCGAGATCGCCAGTGACCTGGTCGATGCCCAGCAGGCGCGCCGCGCGCTGGACTACCTGGTCGGTTTCAACCTGTCGCCGGTGCTGTGGCGCAAGGTCCAGCGCGGCCTGTCCGCCGGCCGCGTGCAGAGCCCGGCGCTGCGCATGATCGTCGAGCGCGAGGAAGAGATCGAAGCCTTCATCGCCCGCGAATACTGGTCGATCGCCGCCGAGTGCGCGCATCCCTCGCAGCACTTCAACGCCAAGCTGATCAAGCTGGACGGGCAGAAGTTCGAGCAGTTCACCATCACCGATGGCGACACCGCCGAAGCCGCCCGCATGCGCATCCAGCAGGCGGCGCAGGGCTCGCTGCATGTCACCGACGTGGCCAGCAAGGAGCGCAAGCGCCGCCCGGCGCCGCCGTTCACCACCTCCACCCTGCAGCAGGAAGCCTCGCGCAAGCTCGGTTTCACCACCCGCAAGACCATGCAGGTCGCGCAGAAGCTGTACGAAGGCGTGGCGATCGGTGACGAAGGCACCGTCGGCCTGATCTCGTACATGCGTACCGACTCGGTGAACCTGTCGCAGGATGCGCTGGCCGAGATCCGCGACGTGATCGCCCGCGATTACGGCATCGCCTCGCTGCCGGACCAGCCGAACACCTACCAGACCAAGTCGAAGAACGCCCAGGAAGCGCACGAAGCCGTACGCCCGACCTCGGCGCTGCGTACCCCGGCCCAGGTCGCGCGGTTCCTGACCGACGACGAGCGCCGCCTGTACGAGCTGATCTGGAAGCGTGCGGTGGCCTGCCAGATGATTCCGGCCACGCTCAACACGGTCAGCGTCGATCTGTCGGCCGGCAGCGAGCACGTGTTCCGCGCCAGCGGCACCACCGTGGTCGTGCCCGGCTTCCTGGCCGTGTACGAGGAAGGCAAGGACAGCAAGAGCGCCGAGGACGAAGACGAAGGCCGCAAGCTGCCGGCGATGAAGCCCGGCGACCGCGTGCCGCTGGAGCGCATCCAGGCCGAGCAGCATTTCACCCAGCCGCCGCCGCGCTACACCGAAGCGGCGCTGGTGAAGGCGCTGGAAGAGTACGGCATCGGCCGTCCCTCGACCTACGCCTCGATCATCCAGACCCTGCTGTTCCGCAAGTACGTGGAAATGGAAGGCCGCAGCTTCCGCCCGTCCGACGTCGGCCGTGCGGTGTCCAAGTTCCTGTCCAGCCACTTCACCCGCTACGTGGACTACGACTTCACCGCCAAGCTCGAGGACGAGCTCGACGCCGTCTCGCGTGGCGAGGAAGAGTGGATCCCGCTGATGGCCCGCTTCTGGGAGCCGTTCAAGGAGCTGGTGGAGGACAAGAAGGAATCGGTCGACCGTGCCGAGGCCAGTGGCGCCCGCGAACTCGGCACCGACCCGAAGACCGGCAAGCCGGTCAGCGTGCGGCTGGGCCGCTTCGGGCCGTACGCGGCCATCGGCAGCACCGCCGAGGACGCCGAGGAAAAGCCCAAGTTCGCCTCGCTGCGGCCTGGCCAGTCGATGCACACCATCTCCCTGGAAGACGCGCTGGAACTGTTCCTGATGCCGCGTGCGCTGGGTGAGGACAACGGCGAACCGGTCAGTGTCGGCATCGGCCGTTTCGGTCCGTTCGCCAAGCGTGGCAGCACCTATGCCTCGCTGAAGAAGGAAGACGACCCGTACACCATCGACCTGGCCCGCGCCGTGTTCCTGATCGAAGAGAAGGAAGAGATCGCGCGCAACCGGATCATCAAGGAGTTCGAGGGCAGCGACATCCAGGTGCTGAACGGCCGCTTCGGCCCGTACATCAGCGACGGCAAGATGAACGGCAAGATCCCCAAGGATCGCGAGCCGGCCTCGCTGACCCTGGCCGAAGTGCAGCAGCTGATGGAAGAAACCGGCAAGCCGGTGCGCAAGGGCTTCGGTGCCAAGAAGGCCGCTGCGAAGAAGGCGCCGGCCAAGAAGGCGGCGGTGAAGAAGGAGGCGGCGCCGAAGAAGGCCGCCGCCAAGAAGGCTCCGGCCAAGAAAGCGGTGAAGAAGGCTGCCGCGAAGAAGGCGCCGGCCAAGAAGGCCGTAAAGAAGGCCGTAAAGAAGGCGGCCAAGTAGATCCACGCCATGCGTGGGTGAGGGGTGTGCGGACCCACGGTCCGCACCCACCAACGATGCCGGCCAGCGGCCGGCAGCACCGAGCGGCACCGTTCCACCCCTTCTGCACGCAGCAGGGGGATAATGAAGCCCCACGCCGGGCCGGTCGCCGCCATGAAAGAACTCACCCTGGACTCTGCTGTCGCCACGCTCCGCGCGGGCGGCGTGATCGCCTATCCGACCGAAGCGGTCTGGGGCCTGGGCTGCGATCCTTCGCACGAGGCAGCGGTGCACATGGTGCTGCGGCTGAAACAGCGCCCGATCGAGAAAGGCATGATCCTGGTCGCTGCCGATCTGGCCCAGCTGGAAGGCTGGGTGCGGCTGCAGGCACTGCCCGACGCGCGCCAGCGCGCGGTGCTGGCCAGCTGGCCCGGTGCCAACACCTGGATCCTGCCAGCCGGCCCGCGTGCGCAGCCCTGGGTCACCGGCGAGCACAGCGGCATCGCAGTGCGCATCAGCGCCCACCCGCTGGTGGCCGCACTCTGCCGTGCCTGGGGAGGCCCGCTCGTCTCCACCAGCGCCAACCTGGCCGGGGAACCACCGGCGCGCAGCCGCGAAGAGCTGGACCCACGCCTGCTGCGCCTGCTCGACGGTATCCTCGATGGACAGACCGGCGGCCTGGCCCAGCCCACCCCGATCCGCGATGCACTCAGCGGCAACGTGCTGCGCTCCTGAGCCGACGATTGCGCTGCCGCGGACAATCACGCACCCTGCCGCCATGACCCTGCTGCGCGCCGCCCTGAGCCTGAGCCTGCTGCTGCCGTGGACGGCGAGCGCCGCCGAGGCCGAGGACGTGCGCGTGTACCGCTGCGTGGCCAGCAACGGCGCCGTCGCCCTGCAGGACCGGCCGTGCAACAGCGGCCGCCAGGAAGTACGCGACCTGCAGCGTCCGCGTGACCCCGCCCCCCGCGTGGTACGCAGCGATGCCGCACCGCCGCTGCCCAGCGAGACGCCGGCCATCCGCGAGCGCGAAGTCCGCCACGTCTACATCCAGCCACCGCAGCCGATGTACGAATGCGTGAGTGACGATGGCCGGCGCTATACCAGCGATAACAACGAAGGCAATCCGCGCTGGGTCCCGCTGTGGACCAGTGTCTGGCTTCCGCGTGGGCATCACGGCCCGGTCTATCCCGGACCACGACCGGCCATCGGCACGCCGGTTGGTACGCCCATTGGCGAAGGCGCGGGGTATCGCCCGCCTGCGGTGGGGGTAGGCGCGCAGGTCCCGGCCGGCAACGTGCTGGTCCGCGACAGCTGCCACGCGCTGCCGCCGCAGGAAGTCTGCGCGCGCCTGCGCGACCGCCGCTGGGAACTGGACCGGCGCTACAACAGCGCGCTGCAGAGCGAACGTACCGCCATCAGCAACGAGCAACGCGGCATCGATGCGCGCCTGTCGCGTGATTGCCAGCGCTGAGCGCGGCGTCCCATCACAGCCTGTACGCTGTACGCATGAACAGATTGATCTGGCTGGCCCTGGCCCTGCTGCCCGGCCCTGCATTGGCTGACGAGGGCGTGATCTACCGCTGTACGTCCAGCAGCAGTGACATCCCCATCCTGCAGCGCACGCCCTGTCCGGCCGGCAGCACGCAGCAGGTCGTGCGCGTGCCGGCGCCCTCCAGCCCGCAACCCGCCGTGGTTGAACGCCCACAGGCGCTGGCTCCGGTTCCGCCACCGGTTCCCCAGGCCAGCGAACCCGCTGCAGCGCCTGCAACGCCCGCGGCGCCACGGCGCGCGGACCAGGGGCGCACGATCATGGAAGCAGGCATGGTTGAACGCGAAGGCGGCGACCAGATTCTCGACAGCGCGACGCTGCAACGCGAAGCCGAGGCCCGCGCC
Organism: Stenotrophomonas sp. GD04024; assembly: GCF_029837545.1. Lineage (NCBI taxonomy): Bacteria > Pseudomonadati > Pseudomonadota > Gammaproteobacteria > Lysobacterales > Lysobacteraceae > Stenotrophomonas > Stenotrophomonas sp. GD04024. Next base: position 73,264 of record NZ_JAOEDV010000005.1, read on the forward strand.
GCATCCGGCGACGGGCCACCGAAACCGCCGTTGCCACCGATCTTCCAGTGCACCGACAGCCAGGGCGGTGGCTACCTGCACGAGTACGAGGCCGCCCCCGGGCGCTGCGAACTGATGACCGTGCAGGGGCTGGGCGGCGCCACGCCGGTGAATGCAGCAGGCTGCGAAGTGGTGCGTGACCGCTGCGAGGCGCTGCCCGAGGCGCAACGCTGCGGCAGCTGGCAGCAACGCTTCCGCGATGCACGCGGCCGCGAGCGCTTCGCCGCACCGGAGAACCGCGATACCGCGCGCGGTGAACGCGAACGGCTGCAGGGCGTGCTGGAGGCCAGCAACTGCCCGGTGCCGGGGTGACAGCCACCGGTAGTGCCGGCCGCTGGCCGGCAACTGCAATCATCTGAAGATCCTGAGGTTGCCGGCCAGCGGCCGGCGCTACCCTCGAACGATCAGAACCCGTAGCGCAGGAAACCGCCATCCACCGCGATGCACTCGCCGGTGACATAGCTGGCTGCCGGCAGGCACAGGAAGCCCACGGCTGCGGCCACTTCATCGGGCTCGCCAATGCGGCGCATCGGCGTGCGGTTGATCACTTCCTCGTAGTAATCCGGGTCCGACAGCGGACCGGACGTGCGCCGCGTACGGATGTACCACGGCGCCACCGCATTGACCCGGATGCCATCCTCGGCCCACTCGACGGCCAGGTTGCGGGTCATCTGGTGCATCGCCGCCTTGCTCATGCCGTACACCACGCCACTGCGCACATGGGTCAGGCCGGACACGCTGCCGACATTGACGATCGACGACGACGCGTGCCGGGCCAGCAGCGGATGCGCGTAGCGCGACAGCTCGAACGCAGAGAACAGGTTGGTCTCGAAAATCTGGCGCCATTCGTCCTCGGAGTATTCCGTGGCCGCCTTGGTAACGTTGCCACCGGCATTGTTGACCAGGATATGCAGGCCATCGCTGTGATCTTCCACCCAGTCCAGGATCTGGCGGCGGTCCTCGTCATCGGAGACATCGGCAGCCAGCGCGTGCACCTGGTGCTGCGGATACACGTCCAGCAGTTCGTCGCGTGCCGTCTCCAGCATGTCGATATCGCGGCCGACGATCATCAGGTCGGCACCGAGGCCGGCCAGTTCATGCGCGATCGCCAGGCCGATACCGGCGCTGGCGCCGGTGATCAGGGCGGTCTGGCCATCCAGGCGCCACCGTTGCTGGGTCATGTGTCCTCCGGGGCCGCGCCCGCTGTGTTTCGATGCCGCAAGGATACGCGCTCACGGCGGCTGCCTGCCGGGGGTGCGACACTGCCCGCACGCCCACCGCGGAGAGCCGCCATGCGCATGTTGATCCTGTCCTCGCCCCTGCTGGCCACCGTGCTGCTGGCGGGCTGCCAGCGCCCACCGGCGCCGAACCCGGAAAAGCCACCGGTACCCCGGGCGATGTCGCGCGCAATCGACCAGCCGCTGGACCGCGCCAAGGGCGTGCAGAAAACCGTGGACGATGCCGCTGCGCGTGAACGCACGGCCGAAGCCGAGGCGACGCAGTAACCCCGCAAACGAAAACGCCCGGCCGAAGCCGGGCGTTTCCAGTAGATCCACGCCATGCGTGGCCGTACCAGTAGATCCACGCCATGCGTGGATGGGCGCTCCGATCAGAACCCGCAGAAGCAGTACGCCAGCGCCTTCACCGGCGCACCGTTGCCCTTCTCGCGGGCCGCGTTCTCGACGAAGCGCAACTGCGTGTCCACTTCCGGCATCGTGCGGGCCAGCATCATCCGCGCCATGCCCGAGTCGGACAGCATCCACGCACCGGCGCGGCTGCCGGCGAAACCGCTGACGAACTGCGCGAACGGCGTCGCCGCCTTCTCGATGTAGCGCACGCGGTAGGCATCGGCCTTGCCCAGCTTGGCGCGGCTGGCGGCGTCGGCCACGGCATCCTTCAGGCCACCGAAGGCATCGACCAGGCCACGTTCCTTGGCCTGCGCACCGCTCCACACGCGGCCACGGGCCACTTCGTCGACGGCCTCGACCGGCTTCTTGCGCGCATCGGCGACGCGGCCGGTGAAGTCGGCATAGCCCTTGTTGATCACCGTCTGCATGACCTGGCCGACGGCCGGGTCCATCGGACGGGTGACGTCGAAGGCACCGGCAAAGCGGGTGGTGCCGACGCCGTCGGTGTGCACGCCGATCTTGTCCAGCGCGCGGCTGAAGTTCGGCACCATGCCGAAGATGCCGATCGAACCGGTGATGGTCGACGGATCAGCGTAGATGCGGTCGGCATTCATGCTGATCCAGTAACCACCGGACGCCGCCAGATCGCCCATCGACACCACTACCGGCTTGCCGGCCGCCTGCAGGGCCACCACTTCGCGGCGGATCTGCTCGGAGGCGAACACTTCACCGCCCGGCGAATCGACGCGCAGCACCACGGCCTTGACGTTCTCATCGTCGCGCGCGGCGCGCAGCAGCGCGGAGGTCGACTCGCCGCCGATACGGCCGGCCGGCAGGTCGCCACCGCTGATCTCGCCTTCGGCCACTACCACCGCCACCTGCGGACGCGAGTCCACCGGGTTGCGGCGAGCGTCGAGCAGCGCCAGGTAGCGCCCGAAGTCGACGTTGCGGAAACCGCCGTCGGCATCGTCATCGGCCACGCCACGCTCGATCATCAGATCCTCGAATTCCTCGCGGGTCTTCAGCGCGGTTACCAGCTTCTGCTGCAGGGCGAACTTGGCCAGGTCGCCACCGGCGGCGGCGATGCCCTCCGGCAAGGTGTCGATGCCGGCGGCCAGCTGGGCCGGATCCAGGCGGCGGGCCTTGGCGATGTCGGCCAGGTAGCGCTGCCACACGTCGTTCATCCAGAACAGGTCGGCTTCCTTGGAGGCCGGCGAGGCGGCGTCGAGCACGTACGGCTCGGCGGCGGACTTGTACTCGCCCACCTTGAACAGATGCACGTCCACGCCCAGCTTGTCCTGCAGGCCGGTGCGGAAGTACTGGCGGTAGCGGCCCAGGCCCTCAAGCACCACCGACCCCATCGGGTCCAGGTAGACCTCGTCGGCCTGTGCGGCCAGCAGGTACTGCGACTGGCCCATGCTCTCGCTGTAGGCCACCAGCTGCTTGCCGGACGCGCGCAGGTCCTGCAGCGCCGACGCCACTTCGCGCAGCGAGGCGAAGCCCGACGGCTGCAGCTTGTCCAGCTCCAGCACCACGCGCTCGATCTTCTTATCTTCCTTGGCCGACTCGATCACCCGCAGCAGGTCGCGCAGCTGGATCTCCTCGGCACCGTTGTCGCCCACCGCCTTGGCCAGCGCGCGGCTGACCGGATCGGCGCTGAACTGCTCGACCAGGCGTCCTTCCGGCGCGATCACCAGGGTGGTGCGGTCCTGCAGCGATTTGCTGGCACCGGCGCCCATGCCGGCAGCAATGACGAACATCACCAGCAGCAGGAACAGCAGGCCGAAGAACACCAGGTTGAGGATCAACCGGCGGGTGAAATTCATGACGTCCCACAGCCCGATGAAGAAGCTGGCGACGGGATTGCGACGCGCCGGGGGCAGCGGGGGCACGGGTTGATTCATGGAACGCTCCGGATGGCTTCTTGCCGTGGTACCAGCATAGCCGGTGCCGTGTGATGCGGCATCGGACACAAGTCAGGGGATCGCCCGCCATGGGTCAGCATGGCGGGCAGGAAGGATCAGGACAGGGTGGACTGGCCGATGCGCAGGCTGCTGCGGCGCAGGCGCCAGCCCATCAGGATGGCGGCCGCGGTCAGGCCCACGATCAGGCCGATCCACATGCCCTGCGGGCCCATGCCCAGGCCCAGGCCGAGCCCGGCGCCAAGCGGCATGCCCAGGCCCCAGTACGCGAACATGGCGATGAACATCGGTACGCGGGTGTCCTTCAGCCCGCGCAGCGCGCCGGCCGACAGCACCTGGATGCCATCCGGGAACTGGAAGGTGGCCGCGTACAGCAGCAGGGTCGAAGCCAGGCCGGCCACCGCCAGATCGTTGGTGTACACCCCGACGATGGCATCGTGGCCGAACAGCAGCACCGCCGCCGACAACGTCTGCGTGCCCATGATGATCGCGTAACCGGCCCACGCCGCACGCCGCACACCGAAGCCATCACCACGGCCGACGGCATGGCCGACGCGCACGGTAGTGGCCTCGGCCACGCCCATCGGAATCATGAAGCACAGCTGCGCGACGTTGATCGCGATCTGGTGCGCGGCCGCCTCGTTGGCGCCCAGGCGGCCTATCAGCAGCGCGGTGACGATGAACAGGCCACCTTCCATCAGCACGGTGATACCGATCGGCAGGCCGGTGCGCAGCAGTTCCCAGATCGCCTTCCAGCGCGGCCCTTCGAAGTGCGAGAACAGCTGCAGGTGGGCGAAGCGCTTGGTGAACCACAGGTAGGTAGCGAAGGCGATCGCCTGCAGCCACATCATCACCGCCGAAGCGATGCCCAGGCCTTCGGCACCCATTTCCGGGAAACCGAGCTTGCCGTTGGCCAGCACATAGCCCATCGGCGCCAGCACCAGCAGGCCGCCGAAGCCAAGCAGCATGGTCGGCAGTGTCCAGTGCATGCCCTCGCTCAGGTAGCGCATGCAGAAGTACAGGGTCAGCGCCGGGCCGCCCCAGCGCACCGCATGCAGGAACGCGGTCGCGCCCGGCACGATGTCCGGTGCGATGCCGAAGGCCGGCAGCAGCGGCGGCACCACGGTGAGGAAGGTGAACATGATCAGGCCCAGGCCCAGTGCCAGCCACAGTGCCTGGCGGAACAGTGGGCCGATCTCGCGCTCGCGGCCAGCGCCGTGCAGCTGCGATACCGAGGCGGTGAGAGAGATCAGCGTGCCGATCGGGATCAGCATCGGCAGCCACAGCAGGGCGGTGCCGATGGTCACCGCGGCCAGGGTCGCGGTGGCGTGGTGGCCGGCAATCACGTTGTCGACGAAGGAGATCAGGCCGGTGGAGACATGGCCCAGCACAAGCGGCAGGGCGAGCAGACCGGTGGCGCCGACTTCCTTGCTGAAGCGCGGCGTGGAGGTTGCAGTAGACATAAGGTGCTTGACGCGAACTACGGTTGCGCGCGAAGGGCACAGGCACCGGGTTTGCGGCCGGTCATCTTACGCGCGCAGCGCGCGCATTCCCATGACACGGTGTGAATGCTGGGTTCCAGCCACAAAAAGGGGACGGAGGGGATTAAGTCGTTTCAGACCCAATTGTTCCGAATACGACTTAATCCCCTCCGTCCCTTTTTTACTGTCCGGCCTGGCGCTTGAGCCAGGTGTCACGCTCGGCGGCGGGCACCGCCAGGAAGGCGCTGCGCACCGCGTCGCGTTCCTGCGGCGGCGTGCGCTGTGCGACCAGGGTCAGCTGTGCCAGCTGGGCCGGGCTGAGCTGGCGCAGCACGGCCAGCGCGGCCTCGCGCTGTTGCGGCGGCACATAGCCGAACAGGCCATGCAGCTTGGGGAATACCAGGCCCAGCTGCGGGCCCAGTCGCCAGCCTTCGCGGAAGGCCTGGTCCTGCGCCTGGAACTGCTGGCGCAGGCGCTGCTGCTGGTCGGCCGGCAACGCGTTGAATCGCGCTGCGGCCTGGCGGATGCGCTCACGCTCGCCTTCCGGAAGTGCCCGCCACGCGGCGTAGTCGGCACGTCGCTGGCGCTGCTGTGCTGCATCCAGCTGCGCGAAGGCCGACGGCGCGGCGGCCGGGGCCGGTGCTGTCGCCTCAACGCCGGGCGCCGGCGCAGGCAGGGGCACATTCAAGGTCTGCGGTGCGGCGGACAGCGACAGCGGCAGGGCCAGCAGCGCGCTGGCGAACAGGGTCTTATTCATCGGCAGCGGTGGTTTCCAGCGTGGCACTGGCCGGCTCGGGCCGGTTCGGCCTGGATTGCGATTCGTCCACCGGCAACGGACCGCCTGCGGCGGTCCACGCATACAGATCGGCATCGGCCAGCAGCGGGTAGTCGCGGTCGGCCAGCATCGTGGCGTCGTCTGCGGCCTGGGAAGGCGTCGTATCCGGCGCGGCGTTGACCGTGCTCGGCGGCAACGCCTCCACCGTGACCGGGCCGGCCTCGCCGACCACGCCTTCCGGCAACGGTGCCGCGGCACCGAACGAACGGCCCTGCAGGTAGCGCCAGCCCAGCGCCGCCGCCAGCAGCACCACTACGGTCAGCAGCAGGATCAGCGGGCCGCGCCAGCGCGGCTTGGCAGTCGGGCGGCGGCGCTTGCCATTGGCGGCCGCACGCTCATCGCGCTGCGGTGCGCGCCAGCTGGAGGTCGGGGCATCGCTGGCGGCGGCCGGTGCGGCCGGCTGCTGCAGCTGCTGCAGGCGCTTGGCCGGCAGGTCGCGGATGCGCAGCTGCACCTGTTCGGCCAGTTGGCGCCAGGCCGACGCGTCGGGCTGGCCGTGCGCATCGCGCGGGCAGGCATTGGCCAGCAGGTGCTGGTAGCCCGCTTCGTCCTGGTCGAGCACGCGCATGGCGATGCCTTCGTCCAGGCTGCCGCCCACCCGCAGCAACAAGGCCAGGCGCGGCAGCGGGTCCATCCCGCCCAATGCGGCCAACGGCGGCGCCCACTGGCCGCCCACCGGCTCGCGCAGTGCCTGGCGCTGGCCCAGCAGGGTCCAGAAGCGGGTCGGCCACTGTGCCATCGGCAGGTCGCTGGCCACCGCGGCAAACGCGCGCATCACCGCCACCAGGGTCTGCTCGGCGCGGGCAGCATCGCCGCACTGCAGTTCAGCCACCACCAGGGCACGGCGTTCAACACCACGCAGGAACGCCGACAGCGCACCGGCCGCGGTCGAGGAAACAGGGGCGGGCACAGCCGTCATCGGTCACTCCAAAGGTCTGCCGGCATGATAGCGGCAGGCCATCGACGCCCGTAGGACTTGCGCCCGCTGGCACTTCGTGCTGCAGGTTGTGCACAGCACCACGCCCCCCTCGGGCAAAACTGGGGCATCCAGCTGAATCCACTCTGTTTCAGCAATGTTTCACACTCAACTTGTTGATTTATATCGCTTTTCTCATGTGGCGATTTTTTGACCAACCCAAGCGTGAGGCCGTCGCCATCGGCCTCCTGCGCGCCCGTCGACCGGTAACGCACAACGTTATCCACAGAACATGTGGATAAGACTGAATCTCCAATGGACACCGATATTTAGGTGACATTTATGATTCAACCGGCGGCGCTCGAGTGCCCCAGGTCCCGCCATCCGTGCGCGCATGGCCCGTTACACTGGCCCGATGCTTTCACCGATTCCGACCCTGCAGGTCGCCCTGCCCGTCCCGCTGCCGCGCCTGTTCGACTACCTGTCGCCGGAGGGCGATGCCCCTGCGGTGATGCTCGGCTGCCGCGTGAAGGTGCCCTTCGGCAACCGCGAGCTGGTCGGCGTGGTGGTCGGCCACGGCCAGGCCGACGACGGCCAGGGACTGCGCCAGGCGCTGGCCTGGTGTGACCCGCAACCGCTGCTACTGGGCGAGCTGTGGCAGAGCCTGCAGTGGTTGGCGCGTTACACCCACGCACCGCTGGGCGAGGTCCTCAGCACCGCCCTGCCCGGCCCGCTGCGCCATGGCGAGGCCCTGCCCGAGACCCATCACTGGGGTTGGCAACTGACCCACGAAGGCCGCGCCCAGCGTGAAAAACTGCGCGCCGGCAGCCGCCCCCGCCAGTTGGCCGAACTGCTGGCCGAGGCCGTGGTGGATGAAGACGTACTGGGCGAGCGCATGGACGACTGGCGCACCGCCGCACGCAGCCTGGCCAAGCGCGAGCTGGCCGAGCGCGTTGCGCTGAGCGTGGCCCCGCAGCACGCGCAGCCGCTGCCCGGCCCCACGCTCAATCCGGACCAGGCCGAGGCCGTGGCCGCGATCAACGCCGCCGACGGCTTCCAGCCGTTCCTGCTGGATGGCGTGACCGGCAGTGGCAAGACCGAGGTCTACCTGCAGGCGATCATCCATTGCCTGGCACAGGGCCGGCAGGCGCTGGTGCTGGTACCGGAAATCGGCTTGACCCCGCAGACCCTGGCGCGGTTCCGCGGCCGCCTCGGCATTGCCGTGCACGCACTGCATTCGGGTTTGAACGACAACGAACGTGCGCGCGTCTGGGCCGCCGCTTCGCGCGGCGAGGCACGGGTCATCGTCGGCACGCGTTCGGCGGTGTTCACGCCACTGCCGCAGGCCGGCCTGCTGATCGTCGACGAGGAACACGACGGCAGCTACAAGCAGCAGGACGGCATCCGCTACCATGCGCGCGATTTCGCCCTGGTGCGGGCCAAGGCACTGGGCATTCCGGTCTTGCTGGGCAGCGCCACGCCCTCGCTGGAAACGCTGCACAACGCCTATGCCGGGCGCTACACCCACCTGCGCCTGAAGCAGCGCGCCGGCGATGCGCGGCCACCGCGCGTGCGCATCCTCGATGTACGCAAGCGGCCACTACATGACGGTCTCTCCGCCGATGTGCTGGCCGGCATCGGCGAGCACCTGCAGCGTGGCCAGCAGGTGCTGGTGTTCAAGAACCGCCGCGGCTATGCGCCGGTGCTGCTGTGCCACGACTGTGGCTGGACCGCGCCGTGCAACCGCTGCGATGCACCGATGACCGTGCATGGCGGTGGCCGGCGCCTGCAGTGCCATCACTGCGGTGCAAGGCAGCCGGCACCGTTGGCATGCCCGGCCTGCGGCAGCCTGGCGCTGCAACCGCAGGGTATCGGCACCGAACGCCTGGAAGAACATCTCACTGCGGCCTTCGCCGATTTCCCGGTGATGCGCATCGACCGTGGCACCACCTCGCGCCGCGATGCGTTGGAACAGCAGCTGGCGAAGCTGGGCGACCGGCCCGGCATCCTGGTCGGCACGCAGATCCTGGCCAAGGGCCACGACCTGCCCAAGCTGACCCTGGTGGTGGTGGTGGGCATCGATGAGGGCCTGTTCTCGGCCGACTTCCGTGCCAGCGAGAAACTGGCGCAGCAGTTGATCCAGGTGGCCGGCCGCGCCGGCCGCGCACGCGACCCGGGCGAGGTCTGGCTGCAGACCCATCATCCCGGGCATCCGTTGCTGGAGACCCTGGTGAACGGTGGCTACCACCCGTTCGCGCAGGCCGAATTGAACCAGCGCCAGGCCGCCGGGTTCCCGCCCTTCGCGCACCTGGCGTTGATGCGCGCGGAAGCGCAGCAGGTCGAGCACGCCAACGCCTTCCTGCTGGCGGCGCGGCAGCTGCTGGGCGAGCAGAACGTGGTGGAGGCCTACGGGCCGATGCCGGCACCGATGCCGCGCCGTGCCGGTTACCAGCGCACGCAGCTGCTGCTGTCGGCACTGCAGCGGCCGCCACTGCACAGCGTGCTGGCGCAGCTGGTGCCGCAGCTGTATGCGCTACCGGAAGCGCGCAAGGTGCGCTGGTCGCTGGATGTGGATCCGACCGATCTGTATTGAGGTCTGGCAACCGGTACTGCGTAGCGTCGAGCTTGCTCGGCTGCCGTGCGCCAGAAGCAGTCGAGCAAGCTCGACGCTACGCCGAACGCCACCGCTTACGTCAGCGGCGACATCACGCCGCGCTGGTAGGCCGGGCGTTCGCGCAGGCGCGCATACCAGTCGGCCAGGTGCGGCAGTTCCGGGCGCTGGATCGGCAGTTCGAACCAGGCATAGATCAACGAGCCCAGCGGGATGTCGCCCATCGCGAACGTATCGCCGGACAGCCACGGCTGCCGGGCCAGGGTCGCGTCGGCCATCGCCAGGTAGTCACCGGCACGCACGATGGCCGCGTTGATCCGCGCTTCGTCACGGTCGGCCGGCGCGGTGCGCATGATGCCCCAGATCAGGTCACTGTAGATCGGCGCCATCCGCGAGGTGCTCCAGTCCATCCACTTCTCGGCCTGGGCGCGCTGCATCGGGTCTTCGGCGTACAGCGTGCCCAGCGCGTAGCGCGCGCTCAGGTAGCGCACGATCGCGTTGGATTCCCACAGCGGCAGGCCATGGTCTTCGATCACCGGCACCAGGCTGTTGGGGTTCATCGCCAGGTACTCCGGCGTCTGCGTGCCACCGTGGCTGCCGCCGACTTCGATGGATTCATACGGCAGGCCGATTTCTTCGGCACACCACAGCACCTTGCGGACGTTGCTTGAATTGCGACGGCCCCAGATCTTCAACATGCGGGTATTCCCTGCTGGCAATGCGAGCGGCAACGATACGCCTGATTGGTGTGGGTGTGTGCATGCCGGATGCGGGATCTGGCTTCTGGGCGCTGCCGGCCAGCGGCCGGCACTACCGGTTCTTTTTGGGCAGTGCGCGTACGTAGGAGGATTTGCCGTCCTTCTTCAGTTCGAACAGGCCGATCGCCGCCAACAGATCGCTCAGCTTTCCGTAGCCATAGTTGCGCGGATCGAACGAGGCCTGGTTGCCGATCTGGCTGCCGACCGGGCCAAGATGCGACCAGCCATCCTCGCCCTCGGCCGCCGACACCGCACGGCGCAGCATCTTCACCAGCCGGGTATCACTGCGCATTTCCGCACCGCTCTTGCGCGGCCGTGCATCGTCGTTGGTCGCCGGTTCGTTCGAGGCCTGTTCGCTGGAGGCCTGCTCGGCATCCGGAACGCTGGCATGGGTCTGGCCCAGCGCCTCCAGATAAGTGAATTTCGAGCACGCGTTGACGAACGGTTCGGGCGTCTTCTTCTCGCCGAAGCCATACACCTTCACGCCATCGGTCAGCAGCCGCATCACCATCGGGGTGAAATCGGCATCGCTGGAGACGATGGCGAATCCATCGAGGTTGCGCGCGTACAGCAGGTCCATGGCATCGATCACCATCGCCATGTCCGACGCGTTCTTGCCCTTGCTGTAGGCGAACTGCTGGATCGGGCGGATCGCATATTCGTGCAGCACCGCTTCCCAGCCCTTCAACCGCGGGCTCTTCCAGTTGCCGTAGGCGCGGCGCACGTTGGCCACGCCGTAGCGGGCCACTTCGGCCAGCACCTCGTCGATCTTCGAGGCCGGCGCGTTGTCGGCGTCGATCAACAGGGCGATGCGCTTTTCCGGTTCGCTCATGGGCTCCTCACGGGCGGTTGCCTGAACCCGAGTATCGCCGATCCACGCGGGCGCTGACGTGACAGGCGGCCGCCGTGCGAAGATGCCAGGCGCTTCCCCCAATGCCCCCACTGGAGTGAGTCGATGAGTCGCGAGCGCGTTCCCCACCTGGTCGTTGTCGGCGGTGGTTTTGCCGGTCTCTGGGCGACCCGCGCCCTGGCCCGCGAGCGCATACGCATCACCCTGGTCGACCGCCGCAACCATCACCTGTTCCAGCCGCTGCTGTACCAGGTGGCCACCGCCGGCCTGTCCGCGCCGGACATCGCGGCACCGCTGCGCCATATCCTCGGCCACCAGCGCAATGTGGAAGTCCGCCTCGGCGAAGTGGTGGCCATCGACAAGCAGGCCCGGCAGATCCGCATGGCCGATGGCAGCATGCTGGACTACGACAGCCTGCTGCTGGCCACCGGCGCCACCCACGCCTACTTCGGCAACGACCAATGGGCCGATGATGCGCCCGGCCTGAAAACCCTGGACGATGCCATCGCCCTGCGCCGCAAACTGCTGTTGGCGTTCGAGCGTGCCGAGGCCGAACCGGACTCGGCAAAAAAGGCCGCCTGGCTGAGTTTCGCCATCGTCGGCGGTGGCCCCACAGGCGTCGAACTGGCCGGCACGCTGGCCGAGATTGCTCGGCATACGCTGCGCAACGAATTCCGCCATATCGACCCAGCCAGCGCCAAGGTGCGGTTGGTCGAGGCCGGCCCACGCGTGCTGTCCTCGTTCCCCGAAGTACTTTCGCTGAAGGCGCGCCGGCAGCTGGAAAAGCTGGGCGTGGAAGTACTGACCGGCACCCCGGTGAGCGACATCGACAGCCAGGGCTTCAAGCTGGGCGAGCAGTTCGTGCCAGCCCGCACCGTGGTATGGGCTGCGGGCGTGGCCGCCTCGCCGCTGGCGCGCACGCTGGACGTGCCGCTGGACCGCGCCGGGCGCGTGCAGGTGCAGCCGGACCTGACCCTGCCCGATCATCCGGAACTGTTCGTGGCCGGTGACCTGGCCGCACTGAACCAGGCCAATGGCAAGCCGGTGCCCGGCGTGGCCCCTGCGGCCAAGCAGATGGGCAAGTACGTGGCCGAGGTGATCCGCGCGCGCTTGCACGGCAAGCCCGCGCCCGGCCCGTTCAAGTACGCCGACTACGGCAACCTCGCCACCATCGGCCGCATGGCAGCGATCGTGCATCTGGGCCGCCTGCAGCTGTCGGGCATCCTGGCCTGGTGGTTCTGGCTGGCTGCGCACGTGTTCTTCCTGATCGGCTTCCGCAACCGCGTCGTGGTGCTGCTGAACTGGGCGGTGGCGTACTGGAGCTACCAGCGCAGCGCACGCATCATCTTCGGTGATGACCAGGAAGACCGACGGCCAAGGCGGTAGGGCCGCGTGCATGTTCCTGTAGAGCCGAGCCATGCTCGGCTGCGCTTCGCGCGGATTGCAGAAGCCGAGCGTAGGCTCGGCTCTACTGCGCCTTCGGCTTCGGGTACCACAACGCGTTGACGATGACCCAGCGCTGGTCGAAGCGCCCCATGTGGAAGTAATCGACGAACCACGGGGTTTCCAGTCGCACCGAGGCCACGTTGCCGGTCACGTCCAGCACCGTGCAGCGGCGGTCCCATTGGTCCTTCGGGGTCTTCAGCGCGCCCTGCTTCGTCAGCGAGACCAGCTCTTCCTTCGACATGCGGCGCAGGCCCAGGCGTTCGTCGGGGGTATCGCCGAGCACCGCGCGCTTGGCCAGGTCCGGATGCAGGGAACGGGCGACGCGCTGTGGATCGGCTTCCAACTGGCCGTCGACGTAGTCGTGGCAGGTGGCTTCGATGGCCGCGATCGTGGCCGGGTCGGCGGCGGGACTCGTTGATGCGGAAAGAGCGAACAGCAGGGCAATCGCGGACATCCGGGTCTCCAGCTCTGGGCGCGGGGCGATCATCGCATGGGCCGGGCAGCCCATCCACGCATGGCGTGGATCTACCGGGGCCGGCGAGCCGGCAGGCCGGAGCCGAGCGTGGGCGTGGATCTACAGCAGCGTTCCGGCGGGTGCCTGCAGCCAGGCCAGCTTGCGTTCGCGCGGCTGCTGCTTGAGCTGCCATTCGGCGCGCGAAGCGGCGGCCCGGTCCGGGTACTCGCGCACGGCCAGCACGCGCAGCGGCGGGCGGGCCCGGGTGTAGCGGGCGCCCTTGCCGGCCTGGTGGGCGGCGAAACGTGCCTCCACGTCGGTGCTGATGCCGGCGTAATAGCTGCCATCGCGGCATTCGAGCAGGTAGAGGAACCACGGGCGGAGGGACGGGGCCATGGCCGGATTATGCCGTGCTGCACTGCAGCGGATATACTGGCGCCCGAATGCAGGAGAGAGGCGCCGCGCTGGCGCCCGCCGAAGGCGCAGGCTCCCATGATCGCTCAGGCCGGTGGGCTGGAATCCCACCAACCATGCATTCGACTCGCCGAGCTGGAGAGAGGTCACCGGGCACGCCCGGGACGATCCGCCGAAGGGGCACGCGGCCAACGCCGCTGAACTCTCAGGCAAAAGGACAGCGGGAGCGGCACCGGTCATCGTCATCCCGTCATTGCGCAGGCAGTGGCGGTGGTCGTGCATGGCCGGCCCCACCGCGCCCGGAGCCCGCCCCATGCTGCTGTCCATCATCTACCTGATCGCCATTTCCGCCGAAGCCATGACCGGCGCGCTGTCCGCCGGCCGCCGCCGCATGGACCTGTTCGGCGTGGTCATGATCGCCTGCGTCACCGCCCTCGGCGGTGGTTCACTGCGCGACATCCTGCTCGGCCACTATCCGCTGGGCTGGGTGAAGCATCCCGAGTACCTTGCTTTCACCGTGTGCGCGGCGCTGATCGCCACCTGGGTGGCGCGCTGGATGCATCACTTCCGCCGCACCTTCCTGGTGCTCGACGGGCTGGGCCTGATCGCCTTCACCCTGATCGGCTGTTCGATCGCGCGCGAGGCCGGCCATGCCACGCCCATCGTGCTGATCGCGGGCATGCTGACCGGTGCCTTCGGCGGTGTGCTGCGCGACATCCTCTGCAACGAGGTGCCGCTGATCTTCCAGAAGGAGCTGTACGCGATCATTTCGCTGCTGACCGGTGCGGTGTACCTGTTGCTGCTGCACTGGGGCGTGGCCGACGCGACCGCGATCCTGTGCTGCCTCGGCGGCGGCTTCGCGCTGCGCCTGCTGGCGATCCACTACCGCTGGGAAATGCCGAAGTTCGTGTACCACGACGAGGTGCATTGAATGCTGTGTGCCAGGCGTGGGCCCTCGTGGTTCAACCCTGCAGGTTGCCACTCATCGGGCTCTCCCCTGCCAGGATGCGCCGCCGGTAGGCCTCAGACGGATAGACATTCCATGGGATCCCACCGTTGCTGCAATCGACTTCGATCTCTTCAAGCAGCCCAGGATGAACCCATCCAGATAGATAGTCAGGATCGGATCTCCTATTGAAGCCCGGGCAATACACCCGCCCTTCAACAACGATGTCGTTCTGTACGGTGGAAAGGAACGAGGCCCGAAGATCTCCCCAGACCTGCGTATACGTGCCTGTCTCGAGAAACGTCTGCGCGGTCAGATTGCCGCCCACAGCCAGAATCCCATCATTGAGTGAGCATGCGTGTAGATGCTCGCATTCCAGTTCATCCCGCACGAAGACCCAGCCACCGCAGTCAAGATTCCGGACACTGACACTGCCCAGAACAATCATGCACAGTGTCTCGCTTAGGTCATTCAGTGCCAGCGTGCCCTCTACGCTCAGATCACCGTCGACGATCACGCAGTCGGTCTCGCAATCCGACTTCCAGTCGCCAACGAGGTTTGCTCCAGGCACGACCTTGAACGATGGTACGTACTCATCCTGATCGGGTGCTTCGTTCGCAGAAGCGGCAATCAGAGCCCGAGCTTTCAGCGTACTACACAGAAGTGCTTCCTCTCCTCTGTTGCGATAGATCTCGATTCGTTCGTCAAGCTCTTCCAGCAGGCCCACTGTCTTCGAAGACGACGATGGTTCAAACCAGTCTTCGATCACAGAAATCGCATCATCGGCAATCCGACCGCCCTTCAAGCGTAGAAGTGCCTTGGCAACGTCACTCGACATCGACTGACACGCTGAATACAGAGAGCTGTCATCAGGGAATACATGCATTGGCGGCGGTCCACTCAGCGAGGGAGGCCCCCATCTTTGGCCGAAGCCACGCGAGAACTCCATGCAACTCGTCCGAAATCCCATCGTCTGGCTATCTGCATCTAAGCGTGACGCGGAATTGCCAGAGCGCCCGCGCTTCGCGCGATGGTCGAGCATGGCTCGACGCTGCAAAGGGCGATATCCACGCAGAGCGTGGATCTACGGCATCAAGCGCATCGCGAATGGACCCACACCACCCCGGCGATGTACCTGGCGCTGTCGCTCATGCGCAGCGCCAGGCGCATCGCCGGTGCAGATGGGCCGGTCTCCAACTCCGACCGGCCCTGATCGCGGCCGCACCCCCGCAGGCGCTGGCCGCCATCCACACACGTGCCGCACTCAGGCGGCTTCCATCAGGCGGCTTCGGACACCTTCACTTCACGACGGGCGCGCACGGCCGCAGCCAGTCGCCCCAGCACCGTCACAGTGGTGTCCCAGTCGATGCAGCCATCGGTGATGCTCTGCCCGTAGACCAGCGGCTGGCCCTCCACCAGTTCCTGGCGGCCACCGACCAGATGGCTCTCGATCATCACACCGACGATGCGCTGTTCGCCGTCTTCCAACTGAACGGCGATGTCCTCGATCACCTTCGGCTGGTTGTCCGGGTTCTTCAGGCTGTTGGCGTGGCTGGCATCGATCATCAGGCGGGTCGGCAGCTTGGCCTTGGCCAGCGCTTGGCAGGCCTCGGCAACGCTGCCTGCGTCGTAGTTCGGCTGCTTGCCGCCGCGCAGGATCACATGGCAGTCCGGATTGCCGGTGGTCGAGACGATGGCGGTGCCGCCCTGCTTGGTGACCGACAGGAAATGATGCGGATTGGAGGCAGCCCCCACCGCGTCAGCAGCGATCTTGACGTTGCCATCGGTGCCGTTCTTGAAGCCGACCGGGCACGACAGCCCCGAGGCCAGTTCGCGGTGCACCTGGCTTTCGGTGGTGCGCGCACCAATCGCGCCCCAGGCCACCAGGTCGGCGATGTACTGCGGCGAGATCACATCGAGGAATTCGACACCGGCCGGCAGGCCAAGCTTGTTGATGTCGCGCAGCAGGCCACGGGCGATGCGCAGGCCCTTGTCGATCCTGAAGCTGCCGTCCAGGTCGGGGTCGTTGATCAGGCCCTTCCAGCCCACCGTGGTGCGCGGCTTCTCGAAGTACACGCGCATGACGATTTCCAGTTCGCCGGCCAGCGCATCGCGCAGTGGCTTCAGGCGCTGGGCGTACTCGATGGCCGCATGCGGATCGTGGATCGAGCACGGGCCCACCACCACCGCCAGGCGGTCATCACGGCCGTGCAGGATCTGGTGCAGGGCCGCGCGCGAGGCGCTGACGGTGTCGGAGGCTTCATCGTCACACGGCAGCATCGCCAGCAGCTGGGCAGGCGGTGTCAGCGGTTCGATGGTGCGGATACGCAGGTCGTCGGTGTGCGGGGGCATTGCGGGGGTTCTCCGGAACGTTGGGGGTCCCCAGCGTGGCGGCATGAAAAAAGCCGCCAGGTTCGCTGGCGGCTTTCGGGAATGCGTCTGAAGCTTTCTTCAGGGTGAGCGCAGTCCTTCCTCCGCCAGAGGCTTCGGAAAGTAATACCAGTAAAAGCGGGTGGCGGCTGCGTTCATGGGATGTATTGATAGCACAGCTTCTGCGCAGTGCAAAATGTTTCATCCGCAACTGGGGACGCGGTTCAGCGAGGTGCGCGCCGGCGCGGCCCATGCGGCGGCAACCACGCGAAGTCGCTCATCTGCCATGCACTTCCACATCCAGCAGCAGGCCTTCATGGATGTCGGCCCAGCGCTCCAGCACGCGGCCCAGCTCCTGCCGGGCCTCGTCCAGCTGCTCGGGGTTGAGCAACGAGCGCGCGGTGTAGAGATCGGAGACCAGCCGCCGCAGGACCGCTTCGGGAATGGCCACCGACGGCCCCTCCTGTTCCGGCAACTGCAACGCCGGGGTTTCACCCAGAGGGCCGAACAGCGTGACCTGGAGCGTGCTCTGCATGATCAACTTCCCTGCGGACGGACATGGGCAATGCACTGTTTACCGTGTCTGGGTGACAGGCGCATGTGCCATGCACGCTTGAATGGTCCGGGGTTGCCGGCCGGCGGCCGGCGGCCGGCATTACCGCAACGAACGCAGTGCGCGCTTGCGGATGTAGGCGTTGGCGGCACCGGGGTGCTCGTGCTGCCAGCGCGCGCACAGGTCACGCAGCCACTGCGGCTGCGTCTTGCCGGCATCGTTGAGCCAGTTGCCGAGCGAGTCCTGCACATAGCGTTCGGGGTCATCGGCCAGCGCTTCAAGCAGCGGCAATGCGTGTTCTGGATGCTGCTTGAACGGCGCGATGTGCGTGGCCCACACGCCGCGTGGACGCAGTGCTTCGCAGGCGAACCGGCGCAGGTAGGGCGATGCCTCCTGCGTCCAAGGGCGCAGGTGCTCAAGCGCCTGCAACGGCGCAGCAACGATGTCCGCGCGCAGCGCCAGCCACGCCCATTCGCGCACGCCGAAGTGCGGGTCATCGGCCAGCGTGCGCATCTGCTGCAGCTTCTCTGCCAGGGTTGCGCGGGCATCACTGCCGATCAGGTAGCAGGCCCAGCCGCGCACGGTATCGGAGTTGTGATGCTGCCAGAGCGCAGGCGCGCCCTGCCCCGCTTCACGCAGCAGTTGCGCGGCCAGGGCCATGCGCAGCGTGATGCCCTTGCCTGAGGCGTCCCGCATTCGTTGCAGCAACTCCGGTGCAAGCACAGGCGCCACCACCTGCAGCAGCGCAACGAAATCCACTGCCAGGCATTCGGCCAGATGGGTGGCGGGGACACGGCCGGTGTTCAGTGCATGCAGGCGTTGCGCCGGAATCGCCGGGCTCATGTTGCAGGCTCCCGTCCAGCATCGGTGCACTGCCAGACCTTGTGCAACAACCGCGACAGCTGCTGCTGTTCATCGGTGTCCAGACCATTGAACAGGCCACCGATCCACTGCGTGTGCTGGTCGAACAACGTCTCGGCCAAGCGCTTTCCCGGTGCGGTCAAGACGATCTGCAGGCGACGGCCATCTTCCGCATCACCGCGACGCTGCAGCAGGCCTTCGCGCTGCAGGCCATCGAGCAGGCCGCTGATGGTGGCGCGGGTGACGCCCGCGCGCTCGGCCAACGCATGCGGCGGCAGCGTGCCACCGGCACCGTGCAGCAGGAACAGCACGATGAAGCGGCCTTCGCTGAGCCCATGTGGCGCCAGCCGGCTGGCGCAGTCGTGATCGATCGCCGAGGACAGCGACAGCAACTGGAAGCACAGCCGCAGCAGGGCGACATTGCTGTGGCCACGTCGCTGCGCTTCCTCCAGCAGGGCATGGTGCTTGGCTTCGATCATCGGCCGCATATTGTGATTAGGCAGCTAATCATAATATGGAAATAACGTCAGGGTCGATCAAGTGTTGATGTCAGGAGTGCTTTGCCAGCAGCAGCCGCGCGATCAGTCCGCCGCCTTCGCGGGGCAGCAGCAGCAGCTCGCCACCATGCCGTCGCGCGACGTTGGCAGC
This sequence comes from Stenotrophomonas sp. GD04024, assembly GCF_029837545.1. Taxonomy (NCBI): domain Bacteria; kingdom Pseudomonadati; phylum Pseudomonadota; class Gammaproteobacteria; order Lysobacterales; family Lysobacteraceae; genus Stenotrophomonas; species Stenotrophomonas sp. GD04024. The sequence goes on from NZ_JAOEDV010000005.1 coordinate 91,996, forward strand.
GACCGCCAGGCCCAGCCCGGTCCCACCGGTAGTGCGGCTGCGAGAGCTCTCGCTGCGCTGGAAGGGCTGCAGGAGGCGTGCGCGGTCAGCCTGGTCGATGCCGGGGCCGCGATCCATCACGTCCAGCTGCACCACGTTGCCGGACAGCGCGGCCTGCAGCTGTACCGCGCCCGCGTAGCGATCGGCGTTGTCGATGAGATTGTCGATCGCCCGCCGCAGCAACAGCGCGTCCCCCTGCCACGGCAGCGCGTCCGGTCCGTCGAAGGAGATATCGACGCCGCGCAGCAGCGCGCTCTGCACGCATTCCTCCAGCAGCGCGGCCAGGTCGAGTGGGCGCATCTGCAATGGCTGCAGCTCGCCACGCGCATAGTCGAGGACCTGCTCGATCATCGTGTCCATGCGCTCGATGTCGGCCACCATCCGCGCCGCCTGTTGCGGCGGCGCGAACTCCGCACGCAGGCGCAGGCCGGTCAACGGTGTGCGCAGATCGTGCGCGACGGCGGCGAGCATGCGGGTCATCTCCTGCGCCTGTTCGTGCAACCGCTCGCGCCCGGCGCTGATCGCGCGGGCCAGTACCTGCACCTCGCGCGGGCCGTCGTCCGGAAGCGGTGTGCTGGCCTGCAGGTCCACGTTGGCGCTGGCCTCGGCCAGCCGCCGCAGGGGCCGGCCAAGGCGGATCGCGGCCCATGCAGCCAGCGGTGCCAGCAGCACGGTCCCCGCCACCAGCGCCAGCACGACCTGCCGGCGCCACGCTGCCAGATCGCTGTGGTCGCTGCCCACCACCTGCCATCGACCATCAGCCCGGCGCACGGCCAGTTCGAACGGCGTCCACTGCATTGCGGTCAGCACCGCGACCTGCGCCCGCAATGCGTCCGCACGCGCTTTGGCGTCGAGCACGGCGCCGCCTTCGATGACCTGCACCTCCGGGGCCTTGCCGCGGCTGCTCCAGACCAGCTTTACGTGCTCCAGCGGCTGGCCCAGCTGCGCGGCCACCAGGTGGGTGAGCCAGTCGTTGCTGAGGCCCTTGGGTGGAGTCGCGCGGGTTTCCAGGTGCAGGCCCAACACCGCGGCGGAGCGTTCACCCTGCAGTACCTGCATGGCCTGGTCCAGCCGCATCGGCGGCGGCGGCGGTCGCGGCATCCAGCCCACCACCGCCACGCTGACCAGGGTGGCCAGCAGCAGGCTGGCCAGGGCCAGCGTCGCGACCCAGCGCGCGGTGGACCAGCGCGCCGTCACAGCACCTCCACTTCGGCGTCGAAGCGATAGCCTTCGCCGCGCAGCGTCTGCACCAGTGCCTCGGCGCCGGGTGCCGCCTGGCCCAGCCTGCGGCGCAGGCGGCTGATCGCCAGGTCGACAGCACGGTCGACGCTCTCGCTGTCCTCGCCCCGGGTCAACGACAGCAGCTGCTCGCGTCCCAGCACCCGCCCTGCGCGCTCGGCGAGCGCCAGCAACAGGGCAAATTCGCCGCGGCTGAGCGCCAGCTCGTTGCCATCGGGTGCAAGCAGGCGGCGTTGTTCGGGAAACAATCGCCAGCCGCAGAAACGCAGCTCGCTGGCCACCTGGGTGCGCAGCTTGTCCTGCCGGCGCAGCAGTGCCCGCACCCGCGCCAGCAGTTCGCGCGGATCGAAGGGTTTGGCCAGATAGTCATCGGCCCCCATTTCCAGACCGATCACGCGATCCGGTGCGGTGCCCATCGCCGACAGCATCAGGATCGGGATGGCGCGTGCCTGCAGCCGGCGGCACACCGACAGGCCATCCTCGCCCGGCATCATCCAGTCCAGGATGATCGCGTCCGGCCGCTCGCTCTGCAGCAGCACATCCAACGCCGCGGCGTCGGCGGCCACACGCACCTGGTAGCCGTGCAGCATCAGGCAGTCGGCAATGGCATCACGGATGCTGGCATCGTCATCGACAACGATGACCCGGGCGGGAGTGTTCATGCGGCCAGTATCGTGCAGGTGTGTATCAGCACGGTATCAACGCCGATGTTCAGCCGATACGCCGATGCGCGCCAATGGGCCTCCCCGTTCAACTCCGGAGACTTCCCGTGCGCCTCACCCTGTTGCCCCTGCTTGCCGCCGCCTTCCCCACGCTGGCCGCCGACACCCCCGAACATGTGCTGCCGATGTGGATGCAGGGCGGGCACCCGACGGTGGCGCTTTCGCTGGACAGCCGGGCCGAACCGCTGCGCTTCGTGGTCGACAGTGCGGCCGGCGCCACGCTGGTCGATGGGCGTGTGGTACGCCGTTACGGCCTGGTCGATGGCAAGGCCGAGGTTTCGATCGCCCAGGGTGCCAGTACCTCGGGCGCGCAGCTGCGGCGCACGCGCACCACCACCTGGCAGCTCGGCAGCTGGCAGCTGCAGGCCAGCGCATTGCAGGCCGATCTGGCGTCGCTGACCACGGGCGACGACCCCGCCATCGACGGCTTGGTCGGCAATGACCTGACCGCACGCTGGGACACCCGTTGGGACTTCGTTCGAGGTGAGCTGTCGCTGTCGAGAGCCGGCACCCTCCACTTCGACGATGACAGCTGCCAGGCCAATGCACTGCCGGACCGCGCCGAGGGCCTGCGCGATTTCGGATTCATCACCCTCACCTTCGGCGGAACGAACATCGCTGCCGTTGCCGTGGTCGATACCGGCGCTGCGCAGACCGTACTCAACGATGCCGCCGCGCGCGCCCTGGGATTGCGCACCGATGGCAGCGATCCGCGCGTGCGCGTACGCAGCAAGGGCACCGAAGGCCTGGGCGGAAAGCCGCACCCGACCTGGCTGTATACCCTGCCCGGCCTGCGCAGCGCCGGTTGGCAGCACCCGGCCATGGAGGTCAGGATCAGCGAGCTGCCGGTGTTCAAGGCCATCGGATTGGACAAGCGCCCCACGCTGATCCTGGGCGCCGATGCCATGCGCGGTGGCCAGGTCGACATCAGCACCGAAGCGGCGCGGATCTGCCTGCACCGCCCGACCGCCAGCTGAGGCCAGGCCATGACGCCGGCGGCGGGCTGGCGTAGCATCGCGCCACGTCCTGCCAGGAGGTCCACGCATGCGCCGTGCTGCCCTGTTGTTGCTGACGCTGTTCCCGCTGGCCGTGCTGGCCGCACCACCCCCGGTACCTTCGCCGGCCCGCATCGATGCCGAAGCGCAGCGGCTGATGCGGGCTGCACAGGCGCGTGGCATGGCGCTGGCGGTGATCGATGGCGGCAAGGTGGTGCACGTGGCCGCCTATGGCGAACGCAATGCCGCAGGCGAGCCGCTGCGCACCGACACCGTGATGTACGCCGCCTCGCTGACCAAGATGGCGTTCGGTCATCTGGTCGCACAGCTGGCACAGGATGCGCGGATCGGGCTGGATGCCAGCATTGCCAACTCACTGGACAAGCCCCTGCCGGACTACCCGCCCGAGCCAAAGAAGTACGCCGACTACAGCGTGCTGGCCGATGATCCGCGTTGGCGCCAGCTCACCCCGCGCCTGCTGCTCAACCACGCCAGTGGCTTTGCCAACTTCGGGTTCCTCGAACCGGACGGCCGGCTGAAGTTCCACTTCGATCCGGGCAGCCGCTATGGCTATTCCGGCGAAGGGTTGATCCTGCTGCAGTTCGTGATCGAACGCGGGCGGCTGGGCGAGGATGTGGGCGCGTTGATGCAGCAGCGGGTGTTCGACCGCTTCGGCATGACCCGCACCAGCATGATGTGGCGCGAGGATTTCGCCGGCAATCTGGCCGATGGCTGGACCGCGCAGGGCGCCGCCGAGCCGCACGATGAGCGCAGCCGCGTGCGCGCGGCCGGCTCGATGGATACCACCATCGGCGACATGGCCCGCTTCGCCGCCGGCTATGTGCGTGGCGACGGGCTGTCTGCATCGATGCACAGGGAGCTGGTACGGCCGCAGCTGCCGATCGCCACTGCCAGCCAGTTCCCCACCCTGCAGCCGGAGCTGCCGCCTGCACAACGGCACCGGGACCTGGCGGCAGGGCTGGGCGTAGTGACCTTCCAGGGCCCGCAGGGTGCCGGCTTCTACAAGGGCGGCCATGATGATGCGGTGGGCAATACGCTGGTGTGCATCGAACAGGGCCAGCGCTGCGTGGTGATCCTGGGCAACGATGTACGTGCCGAGGCGGCGTTCCCGGCGTTGGTGCGCTTCGTGCTGGGGGAAACCGGCGTGCCCTGGGAATGGGAATACGGGGCGAAGAAGCCGTTCGTGCGTTGACCGCATCGCCCGCCACGCCCACAAAAAAACCCCGCCTTGCGGCGGGGTTCTTCAGTGCTTCGGGAATGCGTGGACTTAGAAGTCCATGCCGCCCATGCCACCCATGCCGCCCATGCCACCGGCGCCACCCATGGCCGGCTCGTCCTTCTTCGGAGCTTCGGCAACCATGGCTTCGGTGGTGATCATCAGGCCAGCGATCGAGGCAGCGTTCTGCAGCGCCGAACGGGTCACCTTGGTCGGGTCCAGGATGCCGAACTGCAGCATGTCGCCGAACTCGCCGGTGGCGGCGTTGTAGCCGAAGCTGCCGGTGCCTTCCTTGACCTTGTTGATGATGACCGACGGTTCTTCACCGGCGTTGGCGACGATTTCGCGCAGCGGGGCTTCCATCGCACGCAGGGCGATCTGGATGCCGTGGTTCTGGTCTTCGTTGGCGCCCTTCAGGCCAGCCAGCGAGGTGACCGCACGGACCAGGGCAACGCCGCCGCCCGGGACCACGCCTTCTTCAACGGCTGCACGGGTAGCGTGCAGGGCGTCGTCGACGCGATCCTTCTTTTCCTTCATTTCGATTTCGGTCGAGGCACCGACCTTGATCACGGCAACGCCGCCGGCCAGCTTGGCCACGCGTTCCTGCAGCTTCTCGCGATCGTAATCGGAGGAGGTGTCCTGGATCTGGGTCTTGATCTGGCCGACGCGTGCGTCGACGGCAGCCTTGTCACCCACGCCATCGATGATGGTGGTGTTTTCCTTGGAGACCTGCACCTTCTTGGCGCGGCCGAGGTCCTTGATGGTGGCCTTTTCCAGCGACAGGCCCACTTCTTCGGAGATCACGGTACCGCCGGTCAGCACGGCCATGTCTTCCAGCATCGCCTTGCGACGGTCGCCGAAGCCCGGTGCCTTGACGGCCACGACCTTGACAATGCCACGGATGGTGTTGACCACCAGGGTCGCCAGCGCTTCGCCTTCGACTTCTTCGGCAACGATCAGCAGCGGCTTGCCGGCCTTGGCGACGCCTTCCAGCACCGGCAGCAGGTCACGGACGTTGGAGATCTTCTTGTCGTGCAGCAGGATGAACGGGTCATCCAGGTCAGCGGTCTGCGACTGCTGGTTGTTGATGAAGTACGGGGACAGGTAGCCGCGGTCGAACTGCATGCCCTTGACCACGTCCAGCTCGTTGTCCAGGCCCGAGCCTTCTTCAACGGTGATCACGCCTTCCTTGCCGACTTCCTTCATCGCGTCAGCGATGATCTGGCCGATCGACTCGTCCGAGTTGGCCGAGATGGTACCGACCTGGGCGATCGCCTTGTCGTCGGCGGTCGGCTTGGAGATGTTCTTCAGCTCGGCAACGGCGGCCACGACGGCCTTGTCGATACCACGCTTGAGGTCCATCGGGTTCATGCCGGCGGCAACAGCCTTGGCACCTTCGCGGATCAGGGCCTGGGCCAGCACGGTGGCGGTGGTGGTGCCGTCGCCGGCGTCGTCGTTGGTGCGCGAAGCAACTTCCTTCACCATCTGCGCGCCCATGTTCTCGAACTTGTCAGCCAGTTCGATTTCCTTGGCGACGGAGACGCCGTCCTTGGTGATGGTCGGAGCGCCGAAGCTCTTTTCCAGCACGACGTTGCGGCCCTTCGGGCCCAGGGTGGCCTTGACGGCATTGGCGAGAACGTTGACGCCGCGCACCATGCGCGAACGGGCGTCTTCACCGAAACGAATATCCTTGGCAGCCATTGCGATTACCTCGATGTTTGCGCCGGGCCGGGCCCGGCGACGAAAGGGGATGTCTTACAGGAAAGCAGGTCGCGCCGAGGCTCAGCCGATGACGGCGAGCACGTCGTCTTCGCGCAGGACCTTGTACTCGACGCCTTCGCTCTTGTACGAGCTGCCGGCGTACTGGCCGTAGATGACCTTGTCGCCAACCTTCAGCGACGGCGCGCGCACGCTGCCGTTGTCCAGCGGCTTGCCCGGGCCGACGGCCACGACTTCACCCTTGGTGGACTTTTCCTTGGCCGAATCCGGAATGACGATGCCACCGGCGGAGATTTCGTCGGCTTCGATCGGCTTGACCACAACGCGGTCGTGCAGCGGCTTGATGCTCATGAGAGACCTCTTAAGTTATTGATTGGTCTGAAAAAGTCTGGCGATGTTAGCACTCACCCCAGGTGACTGCCAGCATTGCTCGCGAAAAAGCCCGACGAATCGGGAGCAGGACAGAGATGGAGCTGCCCCAGGGCCTTTCAAGGCCGCCGCCGGAAAAAAATTTCATCGTGCCGGAGCCGGACACCCACGTCCGCGTGAAGACTGCGCGTCGCGTGCGCTGCGGCATCCCCACAGGGGAATCCTCGACATTTGGTGATCCGCGTCGCACTGTCAGATATCTGACGTTCATTTACGACAAAGTGTCACTGGATCGGCCTTAGGCTCGGCCGCGCATTCCCAATCACAAGGAGTAGTCGATGCGATTGCTGTCCCCGCTTGCCGCCGCCTGCCTGCTGGCGCTGGCCGCCGCGCCGGCCCAGGCCGAGGTCTTCATCAACGAACTGCACTACGACGACAGCACCCCGGCCGGTGACGTCGGCGAAGCGATCGAGGTCGTAGCCACCGCCGGCGAGGACCTGTCCGGCTACCGCCTGTACCTGTACAACGGCGCCAACGCCTCGGCCGCGGTGGTCTACGCCAACAACCCGGTGCCGGCCGGCACCGCCGCCGGCTGCGGCAGCGCCACCATCGCGGTGGTCAACTACCCGACCAACGGCCTCCAGAACGGCCCGAACGACGGCATCGCCCTGGTCGATGCCAGCGGCAAGGTGGTCCAGTTCCTCAGCTACGAGGGCGCCATCACCGCTTCCGGTGGCCCCGCTGCCGGGATGACCAGCCAGAACATCCCGGTGGCCGAGACCAACAGCACGGCGCCGGGCACCTCGCTGCAGCTGACCGGCAGCGGCAGCCAGTACGCGCACTTCACCTGGGCCGAGTCGGCCAGACAGACATTCGGCAGCTGCAACAACGGCCAGACCTTCAGCGGCGGTGGCACGCCGGGCCCGAACACGCCGCCGTCGGTGTCCACCACCACGCCGGCGCAGGGCAGCACCACCTTCCCGGCCGCCGCCGATCTGGAAGTGGTGTTCAGCGAGACGGTGAACCTGGCCAGCGGCGCCTTCGCGCTGAGCTGTGGCACCTCCGGCAGCGTGCCGCTGACCTTCCCGGCCAGCGGACGCAGCGTGAAGCTGTCCACCAACACCGCGCTGGTAGCCGGCGAGGCCTGCCGCTTCGACATCCGCGCCGCGCGCATCACCGACCTGCAGGGCGCGCACCCGGCCGCCGACAGCCGCATCGCCTTCACCGTGGCCAGCACCGGCGGCAATCCCGACCCGGGCAACCCGGGCGTGCCGGCCGGCTACTACTCGAAGGTGAACACCTCCAGCCCCAGCCAGCTGCGCTGCTCGCTGCATGCCACCATCAAGGGCCATACCGCATACCCGTACAGCGGCTCGGGTACCAGCACCTGGACCATCCTGGAGATCGCCGACGAGGATCCGAACAACAGCGGCAGGATCCTGGATGCGTACCGCAACCGCAGCTACGCAAAGGTGACCGATCGCGCCGGCAGCGGCAGTGGCCTGAAGTACAACCGCGAGCACACCTGGCCGAACTCGCTGGGCTTTGCCAGCACGACCGGTGACAAGGGCCTGCCGTATGCGCCCTACACCGACACCCACATGCTGTACCTGACCGATGCGCAGTGGAACGCCGACCGAGGCAACAAGCCGTTTGCCAAGTGCGACGCCAACTGCGGCGAGCGCGCCACCGAAGCCAACAACGGCCAGGGCGGCGGCAGCGGCGGCTACCCGGGCAATTCCAACTGGGTGCGCACGCCGGACGGCAACGCCGGCACCTTCGAGGTGTGGGGCAAGCGCAAGGGCGACATGGCGCGTGCGGTGATGTACATGGCGATCCGCTACGAGGGCGGCAAGGATGCGGCCACCGGCCAGTCCGAGCCGGACCTGGAACTGACCGACGACCGCAGCAAGATCGTCAAGACCAGCAGCTCGCCGGCCTACATGGGCCTGCTGTCGACGCTGATCGATTGGCACCTGTCCGACCCGCCGGATGATGCCGAGCGCTCGCGCAATGACGTGATCTACTCGTTCCAGGGCAACCGCAACCCGTTCATCGACCACCCCGAGTGGGCCACCCCGGCCCTGTTCACCTCGGCCAAGCCGGCCACCTGCCAGCTGGCCAACTGACCGCGCAACGCAGCGGTGCACTGCCGCCGCCGGGCCCTGGCCCGGCTGCGGCCCTATACTCGACGGCCATGTCGACCGTCGATCCCGTCCTGTTGCTGTTGACCACCTGCCCGGACCGGGCCAGTGCCGAGCGCATCGCGCACGCGCTGGTCGGCGAGCGCCTGGCTGCGTGCGTGACCCGCCTCGATGGCGCGCAGTCGACCTACCGCTGGCAGGGCGAGGTGACCACCGACAGCGAGCTGCAGCTGCTGGTGAAAACCACCGCGAGCCGCGTCGATGACGCGATTGCCCGGATCGTCGAACTGCATCCGTATGAACTCCCGGAGTGCATCGCGGTCGAAACCCGGGCCGGCCTGCCGGCGTATCTGGACTGGATCCGGGCACAGACCCGGGAGGACACTGATTGAAGACTCTGTTTGCGCGTGGCGCCGCCTTGTGCGCCCTGTTGTGGCTCTCGTTGCCGGCCTTCGCGCTGGATGAGAAGGACCTGCTGCCGGTGGACCAGGCGTTCGCGCTGACCGCCATCGCCCCCGAACGTGGCCAGGTGCAGCTGCAGTTCAAGATCGCACCGGGCTATTACCTGTATCGCCACCGCACCAGCGTCAAGGCGGACCCCGCATTCAACGCCGGCACGCTGCAGATGCCCAAGGGCGACAGGCACCACGACGATTTCTTCGGCGAGGTTGAAACCTATCGCGAGCGCCTGCAGGCCACCCTGCCCGGCACACCCACCGATGCGGCCGGCACCATCAGCGTGGAAGTGCGCTACCAGGGTTGCGCCGATGCCGGTGTCTGCTACCCGCCGCAGAAGCGCGTGGTGCAGGTCACCCTGCCGGGCGGCGGTGCGCCGGCTGCGGCACCCGCGGCGCGTACCAGTGCCGGCAACCCGTTCAATAATCCGCTGGCCGGTGCCGGCAGCACGGGCGGCCTGCGCCTGCCGGGCGCGGCCAGCAACAGCCAGGCGCTGCCGCTGCCGTCGGAACAGGCCTTCGGCTTCGATGCCATCGCCAGCGACGGCAACACCCTGCTGCTGCGCTTCAGCCCGGCCCCGGGCTACTACCTGTATCGCGACCGCACTTCGCTGAAGCTGGAAGGCAGCGCCGGCGTGCTGGCCGACAAGCCGCGTTGGCCGGCCGCGCAGTCGCATCGCGATGAACATTTCGGCGATGTCTCGGTGTACTTCAACCAGGTGGAAGTGCCGCTGCCGCTGCGCCGCACTGTCAGCGAGGCGGTCGACAGCACCCTGGTGGTGACCTTCCAGGGCTGCCAGACCGATGGCATCTGCTACCCGCCGATGACGCGCCGGGTGAAGCTGTCGATTCCGGCCGGCAAGGCCAACGCCAGCGCCGGCCAGGCACCGCCGCGCAACGAGGTGATCAGCCCGCTGGCCGCTGGCAACGGCGCCCCGCGCGAAGCGGCCAACGGCGCACCGCTGCGCCTGCTGCCGACCGTGCCCAACGACGGAGCTGCCCGCCCGGCCGCCGCAGGCGCTGAGGGCGCAGGCAATGAATTCGCCACCGACGCGCAGGGTGACAACGCGCTGCGCACGCGCCCGCCGGCGACCACCCCGAACCCGGACCGTTCATTCGTCTGGGTACTGTTGCTGGCGCTGGCCGGTGGCCTGGTGCTGAACCTGATGCCGTGCGTGCTACCGATCCTGTCGCTGAAGGTGCTGAGCCTGGCGCAGAGTGGCGAAAGCCCGCAGCGCGCGCGCAGCCATGCGCTCTGGTACACGCTGGGCGTGCTGGTCGCGTTCGCGGTGATCGGCGCGCTGATGGTGGGCCTGCGCGCGATCGGCAACGCGGTCGGCATCGGCTTCCAGCTGCAGCATCCGGGCGTGGTGGCGGCGCTGGCCTACATCATGTTCGCGGTGGGCCTGAGCCTGTCCGGTGTATTCACCCTGGGTGGCGGCATCGGCAACCTCGGCCAGTCGCTGGCCAGCCGCAGCGGTCCGGCCGGTGATTTCTTCACCGGTGCGCTGGCCTGCGTGGTCGGCAGCGCCTGCGTCGGCCCGTTCATGGGCGGTGCCATTGCCTACGCCTTCATTGCCCCGCCCTTGAAGGCGATGACCGTGTTCCTGTTCCTCGGCCTGGGCCTGGCCCTGCCGTTCCTGCTGATCGGCTTCGTGCCGGCACTGGCGCGCCGCCTGCCCAAGCCGGGCCCGTGGATGGAAACGCTCAAGCACGTGCTGGCCTTCCCGATGTATGCCACCGCGCTGTGGTTGCTGTGGGTGCTGGGCAAGCAGCGTGGCGTGGACGGCATGGCGCTGGTGCTGGGTGGCCTGCTGCTGCTCGCCTTCGGCCTGTGGCTGTTCGAGCGCAACCGCTGGACCGGCTCGCGCGCGGTGACGCTGCTGGGCGTGCTGCTGGCCATCGGCGCACTGGTGCCTGCCTGGGGCGTGACCCAGCTGGCAGCGCCGACGCGTGCCGCACAGGCGGCCAGCGAGAACGTGGTCGAGTATTCGCCGCAGCTGCTGGACCGCCTGCGCGCCGACAACCGCGTGGTGTTCGTCAACATGACCGCCGACTGGTGCGTGAGCTGCAAGGCCAATGAGCGCGCGGTGCTGTCGCGACCGGAGTTCAAGGACCTGCTCAAGCGCACCAACGCGGTGTACATGCGCGGCGACTACACCAACGTGGACCCGCAGATCACTTCGTTCCTGGAAGAGCACAAGGCGGTGGGCGTGCCGCTGTATGTGGTGTACGGCCCCGGCGCACCACCGACCGTGCTGCCGACCCTGCTGACCCAGGCGGTGGTCGAGGAAGCGCTGCTGCGCACCGCACGATGAAGTGGCAACGGCCAGCGCTGCTGTGGACAGCGGTGCTGGCCGCCGGCCTGGGCCTGTGGGCCGGGCATCGACTGACGCCGGCGCCGGTGGCATCGGCTACATCACCGGCCGCTCCCGCCAAGCTTTCGCTGCAGGCGGGCGATCCGATGCCCGCGCTGTCGCTGCCCGACCTTGAAGGACGCGCACTGGATCTGCGCCGGCACTTCGCCGGCCGCCCGCTGCTGATCAACGTGTGGGCCAGCTGGTGCGCGCCCTGCGTGGAAGAAATGCCCGAACTGGCTCGTTTCGCCCACCTCCAGAGCAGCGACGGCGTGCAGGTGCTGGGCCTGGCGCTGGACACCCCGGACGACGTGCGTGGTTTCCTGCAGCGGGTTCCGGTGGACTACCCGATCGTGGTCGAGACCCCGGGCCCGCGCGATGCCAGCGTACAGCTGGGCAATGCGCAGGGCCTGCTGCCCTACAGCGTGCTGTTCGATGCGCAGGGGCGGATGGTCAAGGCGAAGCTGGGGCCGTTCGCCCACGGCGAGATCGACGGCTGGGTGAAGTGAGGGTTCGGCAGGGTTGCACCCTGCACCCGCGGTAGTGCCGGCCGCTGGCCGGCAACCTCAACAGCAAAAGCGGGCTTT